>JAUZQO010000007.1 GCA_030950925.1 Mariprofundaceae bacterium | reverse complement strand
GTGGCTCAGTGGCTACGGCGGAGGACTGCAAATCCTTTATTCGCGAGTTCGATTCTCGCCCCTGCCTCCAATTATTGATAATACCAGTGTTAGACTTGCCCGGATGGTGAAACTGGTAGACACAAGGGACTTAAAATCCCTCGATCATTACGATCGTGCCGGTTCGACTCCGGCTCCGGGCACCAGATTTTGGCTTTAAGAAGCCTTCCATATAGTCCGCAAGCCTAGTGTTTGCGGACTATTTTTATGATCTTTTAACCCGACATACCCAAAATCATAAGCCATCAACACTGCTTAGCAGTCTGTCGGACTTCACTTGAAAATCACGCGCTGGAAAACCCATATAAAAAACAGATCCCACATCAACACCTGATTCACACCACACTTTACCTCCATGTGCTTGCACCCAAGCCCTAAGCAATGCCAAGCCCATACCCTTTCTCCCCGTCAGCGAAAAAAATGGCTGAAAAACATATTTTAAGTCACTTTCACCCACACCAACACCATTGTCCCGTACCACCAAAACATCCAAGCCACTTCGTGCTTCCATTTCAAAGATAAGAGAACCCTCCTCACCCATTGCTTGAAAGGCATTCTCCATCAACACCACCAGCATCTTTCCTAGCCACAAAGGATCGGCCCAGATGCTTCCTGATACTTGCATCGAAACCGACACATGTTCAGTGATACCACATTGAGCCTGATAACGATTCAGCTCACGTTTCAATAGAGATAAAATATCCACCCGTTCACAGACCACCTCATCAAACATCGCATGACATACACTGTTAATGCCATGAACCAAGCCATTCATATGTGCAAGCACTTCACCCATCATCGCTAAATTATCATGCACATCTTCTTGTTTGGAAGCATCAAAGGTCGCAGTATCACAACAAGCATGCACTTCGCGCAGCAGTGCCTCCATGTTCACCAGCGGATTACACAGATCATGCGAAAACACATGCATCAACTGCTGAATATCTTCCTTCGATACACTAAATTTTGGAGAAGATTCTATCACGGTCATATCATTGCCCCCCTCTTGTCTCATTGAAAATGCTGCATCCAACGCATGCAATATATCATCCATCTGAATCGACTTGCTTAGAAAAGCATTCATCCCAACTTCTTCACAGCGTTTTCTCACCGTATCCAAAGAAATCAATCAAGGTGTGAGGTTAATGCGAGGCGAGAGAACCCACACTGGTATGTGAAATAACATTTTCATCATCAACATACACCAATTTAGGTGCGTATCTGCGAGCTTCTTGACTGGATAATTGTCCGTATGTACAAATAATTAACACATCGCCAGCTTTGGCTTTATGAGCCGCTGCACCATTCACACCAATGGTTTTTGAATTTCGAGGAGCAGAAATCGCATAGGTGGTAAAACGTTCACCATTGCTGACGTTATAAATATGCAGTTGTTCAAATGCCAAGATATTTGCGGCATCCATCAAATCCTGATCAATGGCACACGAGCCTTCATAATCCAATTCAGCATGACTCACTGTTACACGATGAATTTTAGATTTTAATAAGGTAATATTCATGCAACGTTCTCCAAGTTTTTCAATAAAGGCATATTATCAATCAGACGCGTATGCCCAATCATAGCAGCCACAAATATGCGGTCGGTGGGCTTGGGTATCGCTGTTGCAGGCAATAAACTTTGCTCATCACGAATTTCAAGGTAATCAAGATCAATATCGGCTTCTTGCAAGTATGCCAAACCCACAGAAATAATGTATTGCTTGCTCTCGCCTTGTGCAGCAAGAGCTTGCATTTTTTGTAATATTTGTGAAAGAAACAAGGCTTTTTCACGTTCCAAGTCAGTCAAATAACGGTTTCGGCTGCTCATCGCCAAACCATCGTCTTCACGAACCAATGCACTACCCACAACACTGATGGGGATATGTAAATCAGCCACCATACGCCGTAAAATAGTCAATTGCTGCCAATCTTTTTCACCAAATATGGCAAGATTGGGTTGCACAATATTGAACAACATGTTCACCACCGTTACTACACCATCAAAATGCCCAAGACGCGAGACACCGCATAAAACACCATCCATCTCATGCACTTGTAAACTAATTTTAACACCATCATCAGTATAAAGGTTTTTAGGCTGAAACAACACGTCTACGCCTTCTGCCACACATATCTTCACATCATCTTCAAAGGTTCGTGGGTACTGCTCAAAATCTTCACCCTCAGAGAACTGTAAATGATTCACATAAATACTTACCACAACGACATCAGCCAAGCGTTTGGCTTTGCGAATCAAGCTCACATGACCTGCATGTAAACACCCCATGGTTGGCACCAATGCGATAGAATCTTGGCGACATTCGCTCAAATATCGGCGTAAGGCTTGAACCTGTTTAATTACTTGCACGTCACACTCCGATGCCGCACATCACTGGCCCATGTTTCAATGGCATGAACCATATCTTGGCGTAAATTTGCGTAGGCAGGCGCAAAAGGAGGATTGGATGCGTTCAAACCCAACACATCATGCCAAACCAACACCTGTGCATCACAGCCCTGTCCTGCACCAATGCCCACGGTGGGAATGTCCAATTTCTGTGTGATCTTATTCGCCAATTTTTCTGGCATACATTCCAACACCACTGCCACCGCACCTGCATCACTGACAGCTTCTGCATCCTTCAATAAGCGTTCGGCTGCTTGCTCATTGAGTCCCTGTTTCTTAAAACCACCGAGTTTTTTCACCGATTGTGGTGTTAAACCAATATGTGCCACCACTGCCACACCTCGCTCACTTAAAAAGCGAATGGTCTCTGCCATGGCTTGACCTCCTTCGATTTTCACCGCATCGCAGCCTGTTGCCTGCAATACCTTGGCCGAAGATGCAAAAGCTTGCTCTGGAGATTGTTGATAACTACCAAAGGGTAAATCACACACCACCCAAGCCGTTTGGTGACCACGCACCACCGCTGCGGCATGATGAATCATCTGCTCAAGGGTCACTGGAATGGTCGAATCAAAGCCTAGGGACACCATACCCAAAGAATCGCCCACCAATATCACATCCACCCCTGCTGCTTCAGCAATCATGGCGGTATGTGCATCGTAAGCCGTTAGCCAGACTTGAGGGCATTCGTGTTGCTTTGTCGGCAATGAAGCTTGCCGATATTGTTTTGTTTGTTTGTTATGCATAAACCTTTCCGCTTCAGTCTGTTTCCAGTACCGTCTTTCAGGATGTTGCCGAGTTTAACTTTTCGCTTCCAAATGTGCCACCCGAACAGGTGCTGGTGGATGGGAATCATGCCATGCTGAATAGCAAGCATCAGGGGTCAGTGTTGCAGCATTATCATCATACATTTTCACCAAAGCCGAAATCAAATCTTCGGCCTGGGCATGTTCCTTGGCATAATCATCCGCTTCAAACTCATGTTTGCGAGAATACATGCTCATCAATGGTGATAAAGCAAACATAAACACTGGCATCACCAACATAAAGAGCATCAGCAACATATAGTTGGATGGCACAGACACACCCAAGCCCGCATAAAACCACATTTGTTGCGATAACCACCCCATCAAGGCAAAACCAGCCAAGGACATGGAAAACATCAATACCATGCGTTTTTTCACATGGTTGCGTCTGAAATGCCCCAGCTCATGCGCCAATACAGCCAAGGTTTCATCCGTTGTGAGTTGTTTTAATAAGGTGTCAAAAAATACAATGCGTTTGGATTGACCAAAACCAGTAAAATACGCATTGCCATGACTGGATCGTTTGGAACCATCCATGACAAACAAGCCATTGCTTTCAAAACCACAGCGTTGCAACAAGCCTTCAATGGCCGTTTTCAATTCACCATCTGGCATCGGTTCAAACTTATTAAAAATAGGTGCGATAAAGGTGGGGTATGCCCACATCATCAATATGGAAAAGCCTGTCCAAACCACCCAAGCCCATAGCCACCACAAATCCCCTGCCGAACCCATCAACCACAACACCACCCAAATCAAAGGCGCGCCAATCACCAACATCAACGCCCCTTGTTTAAGCATATCCGATAGTAATAAACCAAGCGTCATTTTATTGAAGCCAAAACGCTGCTCCACTGAAAATGTGCTATAAAGCGTGAATGGAAACTCTAATACAGCTGAAATTACAGCAAACACCAATAAAAACAGCACACCTGTATTCAAGCCACTGAGTTGCCAAGAGCTTAACCATGTATCCAATCCATCCAAGCCTCCACCCAAAGTCCAAGCCAACAATAAGCCTAAACCATACAAACCACTCCAAGTACCGAGTTTTATCTTGGCTAAGGTATAGTCTGCAGCCTTTTGATGCGATAGCAAAGAAACCTGTGCCGAAAAACGCTCAGGAACACTGCCACGATGTGTCAATACGGAACGCATCTGTCGTTGATCAAGGTAAAAATCAATGGCGGTTGAAAATAGCAAAAGAAGTAAGAAAACAGAGGTGAAAAATAACATGTCGCCAACTTTAAACAGCCTGCCATCAAATGGCATTATTTTTGCTGAATGAATCCTTATGCCTAAATTCAAATTATTATACATGAACATGTTCATACGACTCATACTCATTGTAGGTGCTTGTGAATATGCCATCATGTTACTCTTTGATGCACTCCAAATTTCCAGCACCTTTCCAGCATCAATCGAAGCCTTCTTGGATGCTTTTGGCCTTATTTTCATCTCATCACCCTTGATTTATATCATGATCATTCGCCCATTGCTTCAAAAAAGCAAAGCATCGCAACGAAAGATAGATATTTTACTTGCAGCACTGGATGGTGCGAGTAACTGTATCATGATTAGCAATAGCGACGCTGATGTGATCTATGTCAACCAAGCCTTCACCACCATAACTGGCTACGATGCACAGGATATTCTCGGTAAAAATCCGCGTATGCTTCAATCTGACAAGCAAGATCAACAATTTTATAAAATGATGTGGCATACCATTCATACGGTGGGAGAATGGCAGGGTGAGTTATGGAACCGTCGTAAAGATGGCAGCGAATACCTTGAATCATTGCATATCAAAACAGTCCATACAAAATATGCCGCTAAGCCTTATTATATTGGCATTATTACCGACATTACCCTCAAAAAACAACATGAAACATTGCTTGCCCATGCTGAGAAGATGGCTTCCATTGGCACCTTGGTCGGCGGTATTGCACATAATTTTAACAATTTATTATCAAGCATCATTGGTAATGCTTATTTGGCTCAAGATGAAACCAACCCAAGCAAAACCAATGAGCGTTTACAATTGATTGAGCGTATTTCATTCGATGCTTCTGAAATGGTGAAATCATTGCTTGTGTTTGCACGCAACCATGATCCCAAGAAAAAAAATATCGCCATCACCCCCGTTTTAAAACATGCGATTCAAACCGCAAAGTTCAGACTTCCTGATGACATTATTTTCACCGTAAACTTGCCCGATGGTGAACCCATGCTTTATTGCGATGCTGTTGAAATTCAACAAGTCATGCTTAATCTTATATCCAATGCTCGCGATGCCTTACCCGAACAAGGCGAACGGAGCATTCGCATCAATGTTCGACAAACCCATTCGGAGCCGTGCCACGGTCGTCAACAGTGTAATAACTGTAGCGCCCATGCGCTTAAAATATCGGTGCAAGATTCAGGTAGTGGTATTTCAGACGACGTTCTACCCCATATTTTCGATCCATTTTTCAGCACCAAAGAGGTTGGTATGGGTACAGGCTTGGGCTTATCTACCACTTTCTCCACCATTCAAGCACATGGTGGAAGCCTGCACACCCATAATTTAGAACCCCAAGGCTGTAGTTTTGAAGTCTGTTTACCGCTTTCTTTCACCGAAAGCCAAGATGTCAGCGAAGTAAATCATGTCCAAACAGCAAAAAAGAACGCCACCATTCTCATTGTCGATGATGAGCCCATGGTTCGTAACACCTTGCAACAAGTGATGGGCAGCTTGGGCTACAAAACACTGCTTGCCAATCAAGGGCAGGAAGCCATTAACATCATGCAACAAAAGCATGTTGATTTGGTGATTAGCGATGTTGTGATGCCTGTGCTTGATGGTGTTTCAGCGGTCGCCATCATGCGTCAGAGTCAGCCCAAGCTCCCCGTCATTTTCATTACGGGTTATGAGCAGAAATTTGATGAAATCATTCAAAATGCCCACACCCAACGCATTGCCAAACCTTTCGACATCAAAATTTTAAGTCAGGAAGTCCATGTACTTTTGCAAGACACATTGGAAAGTTAAACGACCAATATATACTCCAACCCACCATAAACTAAAAAATAACTTGATGGTAGGTTGGAGTATAGCAGTTATTTTGAACGGGGCGATGAACGCCCTTGCCGCGCGCCGCGTCCACCTTGTTTGACCGCACTAGGGCGACGATTGCGTGATGAAGGGTTACCACCACGCCGTTGCTGCTGTTTGGCTCGCGCTTGGCGACCTTCTTCCTCTGCCACCGCATCATCTTCGGCACTCGGCACAAAGCCTTCCACCAACACCTGTGGGATATCCTGTTTAATCAAACGCTCAATACCCATCAACAACTTCTTATCATCTGCTGATACCAAGGAAACAGCTTGACCTTGATTGCCAGCACGACCTGTCCGACCAATACGATGCACGTAATCTTCAGAGACATTGGGGAGTTCAAAGTTCACCACATGCGGTAACTGATCAATATCCAAACCGCGTGCAGCAATATCTGTTGCCACCAATACTTGGATTTTTTTATCTTTAAAACCTGCCAATGCTTTGGTACGTGCACTTTGGCTTTTGTTACCATGGATGGCCGCAGCAGTGAACCCATCTTGCTCCAACTGCGTGGTCAAACGGTTTGCACCATGCTTGGTCTTGGTAAAAACCAAAACTTGATCCCAACCGCCCGTTTTCATCAAGTGGGATAACAAGGCACGTTTCTTCGCCTTACTCACAGGATGCACCACTTGGGTTACTTGGTGCGAAGTTTGGTTGCGTGCCACTTCCACATACTTCGGTGAATGCAAAAAACCTGCGGCAAGTTTTTTAATTTCATCCGAAAATGTTGCTGAAAAAAGAAGGTTTTGGCGTGCTTTGGGCAACATTTTCAAGACCTTACGAATATCGTGAATAAAACCCATATCCAACATGCGATCCGCTTCATCCAAGACAAAAAATTCGACCTTGGATAAATCCACTTCACGTTGGTTTGCCAAGTCCAACAAGCGCCCAGGTGTTGCCACCAGAATATCCACACCACGGCGTAGTTTTTGAATTTGAGGGTTGGCTCCAACACCACCAAACATTACCATCGAACGTAAGGGTAAGTATTGACCATACAATGATACACTTTCAGCCACTTGCGCCGCCAATTCACGCGTTGGCGTTAACACCAAGGCACGAATCACCCGTTTACGCGCACGTTCGCCGTGTGTTTTTTGCATCAAATGGAGCATAGGGAGTGTAAAACCCGCTGTTTTTCCTGTCCCTGTCTGCGCGCCAGCCAGTACATCATGCCCGTCAAGAATCACAGGGATTGATTGTTTCTGTACGGGTGTTGGGGTAGTATAACCTTGATCTTCGACTGCGCGAAGTAACTCATTGGATAACCCAAGTTGTTGAAATGTCATGTATATATTTTTTCCATCGCACCGATTGAATCACAAAAAATCGGCGCAATTTTAGTTTGCCAATGATTTTCCACTGCATGTGAGGTGCGGTATGTTTTAGAAGTTTTCAGCCATCAGTGGGTGGCGAAGTTGGCGCAGTCTGCGTGCATTGTATGAAAGAACAAGCCTAAGCATTCAAAATTTCAAAACCAAACTGATTACTGCTTCAATGTTGCAATGCCTTGGGTCAAAGCTTGACTAATCATCATGGCTTGCTTGGGACGTAAAAAAGATAAAATTTTACCCACTTTCTTTTCATCCATTTTAGAAAACATTTTCACCACCGTGATCAATTCCATTTGTGAAATCACTGCGGCTGCTTTATCAGGCTTCATCGCAGCATAAACAGCCGTCAAACGTTTAATTTTTTTATTTTTAATTGATTTTTCTTGTTCCAATAAATCTTGAATACTGCTTTCCAAATTTTCCAATTCCTTGATACGTTTTTTCACACGTTCATCGGCCTTATTCAGTGCATCCAAATGCTCATTCAATTGTTTTTCTTTGATCGCAATTTGCGCACGCGCCTGCTGTAAGGCTTTCATATCTTGGTTGGATGTGGCCGATTCTTCAGCAATGGGCATGGATGCCGCGGCTTCTGCCGATGGCACCCATAATTCTCCCCAGCCCATAGATTTACGATCATCACGTTGCCCTTTCACGCCTGTCAATTGTTCATCTTGTAAGCTCGCAATAGGCTGTTCTTCCTTCGATAAAGCTTGTGTTTCTGACAAGGATAATTTGGAAATATTTTGTTCCCATTGCAGCCAGTGAGATGATACTTTCACAACAACAAACACACTTAATAACACCAACATCATGGGTAAAATTCGACGGTTCATGAATCTTTGACCTCTCTTGCATAACGGGCAGCAAAGACATCATCCATTTGCTGCTGAGCACGGTGTTCCTGCCTACGCGCTTGCTGTTTTTCCACTTTATGCTGCATTTTCTTATGTACATCGCATGTTTGATTGGCAGTGATCCAAGCTTTCCGCAATCTGACCTCTTGCTCTTTCAACGCATCCAAACCCTGCCCCAATTGCATCAAGCGTATATGTTGCTCTTGCATCGCATCACCCAACATCATCAACATCGAGGCTTGGGTTCGACCATGCAACAATTCATCACGCTCTTGCATCAATTGCTGGCGGTGTGCTTTTAACGCATCACTCTTTTGTTCAATCAATATACGTTGCCGTTCCAATTCAGCCAACGATGTTTGAATCTTATCCCGCTCCTGTTCAGCCAAACGCGATAACACCTGATGCGGTGAAAGACCCATCCTTTATAACACCGATGCAGGTTGAACCAATGCCAACAACTGCTGCAAAGCTTCAAATCGTTGGCAAGATTCATCGGGCTGCTGCTGCAAAAATGCCCGAATCCGTGGCATGTGTTCAATCACTTGATCCAGTTCAGGATTACTTCCTTGTTCATACGCACCCATGTGAATCATATCCTCCATGCGCTCATACAATGATAGTTCTTTACGCAAGGAGCGTGCCGCACCCAACACCTCCGCATCACTCAATTGATTTTCCAAACGACTGATACTTCGTTGTAAATTGATCGCAGGATAATGGCCTTGCTGTGCCAATTGCCGCTCCAGCACTGCATGACCATCCAAAATAGCCATCGAAGAATCCGCCACAGGATCTGCGGATAAATCATCGCCTTCCACCAACACAGTATATAAGCCACTGATGTCACCCCGTTGCGGTGCCGATTTCAGCCCAGGACCAGCGCGTTCTAAAAGTTCTGCCAATGCCGTGAAACAAGAGGGTGTATACCCCTTACTCGCAGGTGGTTCACCCAACATCAAACCAATTTCACGTTGCGCTTGGGCAAAACGTGTTAAACTATCCATCATCAACAACACACGTTTTCCTTTATCTCTAAAACCTTCGGCAATCGTCGTTGCCAAAAGTGCTGCGCGTACACGCACCACTGGCGGTGTATCTGATGTTGCCACCACCACCACACTGCGTTGTAAAGCTTCAGCACCCAGCGAAACATCCAAAAACTCTCGCACCTCTCGCCCACGTTCGCCCACCAAGGCAATCACATTCACATCCGCATCGGAGTTTCTCGCCAACATCCCCAACAACATACTTTTACCCACACCTGCACCCGCAAACAAACCCAAACGTTGCCCCCAACCCATCGGCAAACAGGCATCCATCATACGCACGCCCAATTGCATCGGGCTTTCAATCGTATGGCGTTCGTAAGGGTTCAAAGATGCACCATGTAGTGGGTAGGCACGCCCCGATGCAATCAAGGGTAAACCATCCATCGCTCCGCCTTGACCATCCAGAACACGTCCCATCAAACCTTCATCCACTTGAATCGAGGGCGCGGTCAAACGGGCCGACACCGCATCACCAGGGGCAATCCCACGCGTGGTACCAACTGGCATCAAAAGACTACGTTCATCTCGAAAACCCACCACTTCGGCTTCCAAAATATGTCCTGCTGAACAATGAATATCGCAACTATGCCCCACACTGCATGATAGACCTGTGGCTTCGAGCATCGGCCCCAAAACTTTATGAACACGCCCACGCAGGGGGTAAGGTGGGGACTGAGCAAGTCTATCAAGAATTTGACGACGCGATGTTTCATGCCACATCGACTGAGAAAATGCCGCGTTCACAGGCATGCTTTAAGCTGAAAACTGCTGACGCAAGAGATCAAAACTTTCACGCAATGCTTGGTTAGGGTACACCAAAACATCGTGTTGCTTCGACATCAAGCGACAACTCCCTTCTTCCACATCTTGCTGCGCACGAATACGTGATTCAGACAAGCTAGTTTCAGGCAACAATGTTTCAAAACTCTGCACATCATTGGGGTGTACAAGCAATATAAGCCCCGATATATCAGGAAATTGGAAAGCAGCACGCTCCACCGCCTTCATCAACAAAGCATGTTGTTGCTCCCCCATATCACCCAACAACTGCGTCACTACAGCCTCTGAAATATCCAAAATGGCTTCACGACACATGTAATCCAAGCTTGCCAGTTGCATCTCCGCTTGGCTCAACATTTGAGTCATTTGTTCCAAGGTTTGATCCGCACGTTTTTCACCCAATGCCATGCCCGATTTCTCACCCGCAGCATAAGCTTTATCGTATGCTTCACGCTCCGCCATATCCGCGCGACTTTGCGCCTCTTGCAACATCCGATCCAATTCTTGCATCCGTTGTTGCTCGGCATTCATCACAGGCTGAGTTTCATCCACCTGTGGTATTGGCCTTGTTTCCTCCACGGGTTGAGGTTCAACACCAAATTGTAGAAAAGGTGCCGCTGTACCCCGTTGATAAAGACCATCATCTTTAATCGTAGGTAAACGCTCTAAAGACATCGCAGCCCCTTCCTTAGTCTTTCCTTATGCGTTTTGATAAGCTTAGAGCATATCACCACCACCACCCAAGCTCACCGAGCCATCTTCATCCAACTTACGCACGGTTTGCAAAATATTTTGTTGGGCTTCCTCCACATCTGCCAGTTTCATGGGCCCCATGACTTGCATATCTTCGCGCATAATTTCCGATGCACGTTGCGACATATTGGCAAAGAAACTTTCCGCCAATTCATCAGGCGCACCTTTCAATGCGCGCACCAAATCATCCGATGAAATATGTTTCAAAATCGTTTGAATATCTTTGGCAGTCAGTTCCAGTAAATCTTCAAAAACCAACAATAATTTATCCACTTGTGAGTATAATTCTTGATCTTGTTCTTCCAAGCGTTCCAAAATCATCTTCGATACACTTTTATCCAAAGATTTTAGAATCTCTACTACGCTCACCATGCCATCAAAGCTGATTCCCGTATCACCCGTCGCCTCAGCCAACTCTTTCTCTAACGTCTCTTCAATATCATTGACCAGATCTTGCGGTACCGTCTCAATTTTCGACATTCGCATGACCACTGACATTTGCATATCATCGGGTAAAATAGCAATCACATGGCTTGCCACTGAGGTGTCCAAATTACCTAAAATCAACGCCACAGTTTGCGGGTGTTCATCTTCAATATACGTCGCAATCATGGAGGGTTTAATCCGAGATAATTTCTCCCAAACCGTCAACTTCCTAGGCTTACTAATATCACCAATAATCATATCAGCACGTTCTTTTTCCATAGCCAAGTTAAGCAGTGCCACGACATCTTTGCGTGATGAATGCATCATGGGATCATCGGATTCGTGTAAGTCCAAATATTCATCCAATACTTTACTCAAGGTGCTACCTTCGATTTTTCCCAAATTTTCCATGCGCCGTGCCAAGCGAATCATGGTTTTATCATCCATATTTTGAACCAAGGGTGCGGCCACTTCAGGGCCTAATGCAAACAATAAAATCGCCGCTTTATCATCACCTGTTAACTCTGTGCCATTTCGATTCATGAGGTGGTTCCGACCCATTCACGCAATACTTTCTCCGCCCGTTCGGGCTCATTTCTCACAGCTAAACGTGCCTTATCAATTTGACTCATTTCTGCTGTTAAGGTCATGCCATCCGCGCCCATCGCAGAAGCTTCTTCCAAGGCTGGTTTGAGTTCAGGGGTTAAACGCCGCGCCAAAGGACGCAACAAGAACCAAGCAATCAAGAAAAGAGCCAGCCCAGCCAAGGCATAGCGTCCCAGTTCAAAGTAAAACGCCTTATTTTCTTCAGCCTTCAAGGCATCTTCATCATCATGGTTGGAGAAATCCAACAGTGGCATACTTTGCAGTTCCACCGTATCACCACGATCTTCATCATAGCCCACCGCACGTTGCGCCAACAACCTCAAGCTTTTCAACTCTGCCTTGCTACGTGGCACAAAAGTTTTACGACCATCATCCGCTTCCTTGAATGTACCACCGACAATGATGGCAACAGACAAACGTTTAATATTACCAAATGGAATCACCTTATGTTCCGAGGTGTTACTGATTTCATAATTATTCACAACTTCACGTTTACTGGCGGTTTCACCCGCTGCTTGGGCTGGATTGGCTTGAGGGTTTTGCCCTGGTGTATTGGAAGCCACGCCAGGTACACCCTCTGGCATAGCTTGCGTTGAGTTGCGCTTTTCTTCATTCGTTTTTTGACTGCGCAAGACCTGCTCATCAGGATTATAACGTTTGCTATTTTGCTCCACATATTCTCGCGTAATGGATGCAGATATACGAACCACAGCTTGCCCTGCCCCCACCACTTGCTCCAACATGCTTTTCAAACGCAAGCCCAAACGTTTTTCCAAACCTGTTTGATAACTTTCGATACTTTGACCTTGCCCCATGCCATGTTGCTGATCTTTACTGGTCAGCAAATTACCCGATGAATCCACCACCGTTACATCTGCTTTATCCAGTTCAGGAATGCTTGATGCCACAAGATTTTGAATCGCAATCACATGGGCTGGCGACAAGTGCCTTCCCCCCATCATTTGCAACATCACCGATGCCGTTGCTTTGCGGTCACGCTCTGCAAAGGCAGAAGTCTTGGGCATCACCAAGTGAACACGGGCTGCTGTAATTTGAGGTAAGACCTCAATCGTGCGTGCTAACTCACCTTGCAAGGCACGTTGTAAATTAATTTTTTGTGTAAAATCACTCACGCCAAACTCACTGGCACGGTCAAAGATCTCAAACCCTGTCCCCACACCTGGCATCATATCTTTACTGGCAAGTTTTAAGCGTGCCGTGTACACCTGTTCAGATGGCACCAACACAGTGCCTGCACCTTCCAGTTTATAAGGAATATGTTCTTGTTGCAATACCTCAACAATGGCTGCTGCATCTTTTTCACTCATGCCTGTATAAACAGGGCGATATGGTGTCTCCGATGACCACAGTACAAGGCTTAAAAAACCAGCCAACATCAATGCCCCTGCAACCAACATCAACAAGCGCCGATTTTCCATCAATACCTGTTGAATTTTCATCGGTATGTTTGCATTGGCAACTGAATTTTGCGTGCCAGTGGCATCACCACCCATCGGCGGCATTGCTTCATTCAATGGTACATCAGCCATACATCTCTCCTAAACACATCATCAACCCCAACAAACAAGCCTAAATCTGCATACGCATCACTTCACGATAAGCATCCACCACTTTACCACGCGCAGCCATCAACAATTGAAACGACAAGCCCGCTTTCTTCAATGCAATCATGGTTTCTGATGCACTGCCCACCCCATTCACTGCAAGGTTTTCAGCCGCTTTCCCCGCCATTTTACTGGTATGATTCACATCAGAAATATAGTGTTTAAGCATCGAGCCAAAATCACCATTTTGTGAAACTTTCTGAGATTTTTCAGGCTGCAACAAACTTGGGGTTGAAAGACCTTGAATATTCATATTAAAACTCCTTATCTATAGCCTACAATCAACGCAACAGTTCGAGTGATTTCAAAAACATCCGCTTGGATGCTTCCATGACTGTCACATTGGATTCAAATCCACGTGCCGCCGAATTCATATCCACCATTTCTTTGACCGTGTTGACATTTGGCATTTTCACCATGCCGCTGGCATCCGCATCGGGATGCGAAGGATCATAGACTTCACGAAAAGGACTTTGATCTTCAATCACCTTTAAAACATGCACCGATTGGAAACTCGCCTGATTTTTCATTGTACTCTGAAAAACAGAACCAAATGATGGCGCTTGACCCGATATTGGGATGGTCTGGAAAATCACCTGTCGACGACGGTAGGGACCGCCCGCCTCTGTACGTGTGGATTCAGCATTGGCGATATTTTCAGCCACCACATCCAAACGCGCACGTTGCGCTGCCATGCCAGCTGAACTGATGTTCATGGATGAAAAAAGTGTATTGGGCATTTAACGACTCCCTGCCTTGATGACATTTCCCATGCCTGTTAAACGACCCTTGATAATCTGCATATTCAATTCATGCATCATTTGATTTTCTGCCATTTGGGTCATTTCTTTGCGTGTATCCACCGTATTGCCATCCATTCTTAAGGCACCTGTTGCACGCTGAAATACACCACCAAACACACTCGATGATGGTGATATATCCAAATGACGCGAATCGGTTCGTGCCAAGTGATCTGTTGCCACAGCACCTCTCTTTTCTGCAAAAAAATCGGCAAAGCTGCGTGTATCTGCTTTATAATTGGGGGTATCTGCATTGGCGATGTTGGAAGCATATACATTCTGTACCTGCTCTCTCGCCGCCATGGCTGATTCTAATCTTAAAAATCCTGCACCAAATAAGGTTTGAGGCATGCTTTCCTCCTGAGCTTCATCATTCTTGCGATCATTTCGTCAAATTTATGACGAAAGTTATGCGAGAATCATTTCGAGCATCATTTATGATACTAAAGCAAGGGATGCGCCACTCTTATAATCATTTAACTTATTACGCAGTGTACGAATGCTAATGCCCAACAATTTGGCTGCTTCTGTACGGTTTCCCTGCACATGCTTTAATGTTTGCTCAATCAATGCACGTTCCATATCCCGAATCGTCATCCCAGCTTCCATATCCATCGCGGCAGAAACTTCCACATTCGATGAAGCTTGAGGTAGCGTAGAGAAAGCCAAATGTTCCGCATGCAAGACATCATCCAAACTCATCAAAAAGGCGCGATGCATACAATTTTCGAGTTCACGAACATTGCCTGGCCAGGCATATTTCTGAAGACTTTGAAGCACGTCATGGGGTACTTTGGGCGAGGGTTTGTGATACATATCTGAAAATTTCAGTAAAAAATGATGCGCCAATGGCTCAATATCTGTCAAACGATGACGTAAAGGTGGCAGTTGAATGGTCACCACATTCAAACGATAAAATAAATCCCGACGAAATCCGCCATCGGCAACGGTTTGCTCAATGTTTCGATTGCTGGTTGCAATCACACGCACATCGACTTGCACAGGTTTACGAGCACCCAAGCGATCCACTTCACCTTCTTGCAACACGCGCAATAATTTTGCTTGTAAATGTAAGGGCATTTCAGTGATTTCATCCAACAAAATGGTGCCTTCATGAGCAATTTCAAATTTACCAGGGCGTGACTGTACTGCCCCTGTAAACGCACCTTTTTCATGCCCAAATAATTCTGATTCCAACATGCCATCGGGAATCGCTGCACAATTAATCGCAACAAAGGCACGGTCACGCCGATTGGAACATTGATGAATATAACGTGATAATCGCTCCTTACCTGTACCCGATTCTCCCACCACCAAAACGGAAGCTTGGCTGGGTGCAACCAAAGCCACTTGGTCTAGCAATCGCCGTGTTTCAATATCTTGTGTGATAAATAAATCACTGCCTTGTCGTTGCGTTTCAGCTTGCCGTGTGAGTTCAGCTTGGTGGCCTGCTTTGCGGACATAAATGCCCATCACCTCATCGGGGCAAGGAAGCATACGATAATCCATTGCACCCAATGCCATCACATCACCACCACGTTCAGGATCACCCAGTCCAGCCAACACCACCACATTGGCTTGCGGTTGTTTTTCAAACAAACGACGCACCAAGGAAACCACCATGATGCTATCCCACAGTAGAATCACCGCATTTTCTTCTGCTGGCCAATCTTCTTGACCCAACACAAAAATTTCTTGTTGTTGATATGAAGTGACCGCAGTATCAGGTAATAAACGCCCCAGTTGGACACGCATATCCGCATCCACATTCACAGGGAAATCAATCAAATAAACAGGTGATTGATTCATGGGCGTGCCTGCAAAATATCCCGTGCTTTACGGTCTGCCAACTCCATGGATGCCAATGAAGCATAAATGCCCGCATCTTTATTTTGTGTTAACATCTCAAGTTTGGGTAAAGCCACAGCATCCTCCCCCGTCTTCAACTGACACATCGCAACATGATATTGCCAAGCTGCATCTTGTTTTTCTTTTTTTACGCGCTTATAACGCTCAAGTGCCGCCTTATAACTTTGTGCGCGAAATAAAGCATCTGCTTCACGAATCAAGGCTACACCTACATCAGCCCCTTCACTCTGCCCATATTTTCGCCATGCCTTTGCCGCCACATGCCAATGATTCAATGCTTCATTGATATCCGCATTAATTTGCCAGTAACGTTGCCGATCTTCCTTGGCAACATCATCCACCGACACGCCAACCAAACTTTGGGATGCCACCGTAGCATTGCCTTCCGTTAACTGCATTTGCGCAACCAGAAGCAACATTTCAGGGCGATATAAGGTGTATTGATGGGCATCCAGCCAAGCTAAAATACGTCCAACACCATCCGCATCCCCGCGATCCATCCATAGGTTGGCACGCTCCAGCATAATTTTTTGAGCCCAAACCGTATCACCAGCATCTTTATATAATTTATTCAACAAAGCCTCAGATTGTTGGTAGTCCATCAACATACGTAAGGCATGCGCCACATCAAAAGCACGCTCTTTCACCACGTCATCATTTTCACGCAACCTCGGATATCGCTCCCACAATGCGACCTCTTTTTCCCACTGATTTTCTGCCGCAGCTGCATTCAAACGTTGGTTAAATAAAGCCGTTCCCATGCGATGCGATGCCTTGCGAAAATCTGAAATATCAGAGTTCGCAACACGTGCAAAGGCATCCAAGCCTGCCGTAGCGGATTGTTTCGGTGCATGTTCGGGATCACTTTGACTCAAACGTTCCCACAATATACCCAAGTCATACAAGGCTTCATTTTCTACAGGTGAAAGTTGATTGCGATCTGCAATCCTTTTCAAAGCAATAATAACAGGCTTTAACGCATAATAGGTCTGACTTTCAGCATGCACCAACATCAATTTACGCATAAAAGCTTGCTTGCCTATCGATGTTTCCGCCTGCGTTTCCGACAACACATTATACTCACGTTCAATACGCGCTTGTGGCGCTTTCTTAAGCAACACCCACAAGTCTGCACGCAAAAGACGAATTTTCACCAGTGCATCCCCTTCAAGGTAAGTACTCAAAAATACATCTGCCTTTGCCAAAGCATCCGTATGCAGTCCAACATGATCCAAGGCTTGAATATAAACCGAGAAAACACGTTCATCATCTTTAATCACATCTGGAAAATGACGATACACCCGATTGAGTTGATCCACTGCTGTGGAATAACGTTTTTCAGCCACATCCACCACCGCAATCCAAGCTTGGGTTAATGCTTCTTCACGGCTGCCCTTGTCTGCACCCAAACCATAACGCATCAAATTTGAACGTGCTTCATCATATTTGTGTTGTTGAATATAAATGCGCGCCATCAACATCGCTGCTTGCATGGCTTCGGGGCGATCTGGGTAATCTGAACGCAAATTGCTCGACATACGCAAAGCAGCTTTGTCATCACCGTGTTTCCAGTGCAACCAAATGATTCGCCAATGCAACGGTGCTTTTTTCACACGTTGTGGAAAAGCCTTTTCCAAATCTTTCAATGCTTCTATCGCTTTTTTGACATGTTCATAATGTTTGGCTTGCGCACGCATTTCTTCGGCATAAGCAATCAGGGAAAGTAAAGAAAAACGTTCATCACGTGATACATCAAGCGTATTCAACAACGATTGTGCCGTAAGAATGGCTTGGTCAGGGTCTCCATTGTTTAAAAAAACACGAACACCATGCACCCGATTGCTGGCCTGTACAGGCAGAGAAATCATCAAGCATATCAACAGTAAAAAGGGAATTTTATACCACATAAGTCCTTTACCGCAAAAGTCATGCCGAAACCATGAACATGACCCGACCAACGAGCTTTAATCAGACGAAGAAACCAAACCTTTTTTCTTAATTTTTTCAACCAAGGTTGTACGGTTCATCGATAGAAATTTCGCAGCTTGATTTTTATTCCATTGAAAACGTTCCAAAGCCAACATAATCAAATGGCTTTCAAACTCATCCACAATACCTTTAAAATCGAGGTTATCATGCTCTTCAATCTGAATGCGAAAACTTTGCATCGCACGTTGCCCTTTATTCAACATCCTAGAAGGTAAATCTTCCAACGTAATCTCGCCACTACGCTTTAAGGTTGCCACACGTTCAATCAGGTTCTGCAATTCCCGCACATTCCCAGGCCAAAGGTAGCTTAAAAAAGATGCCTGAACTTGCTCATGAATGCCCGACAGTGCAGCACCTTTCTTATCATTAAAGATATCCATAAAATGCCTTGCCAGAAGCAAAACATCATCGCCACGTTCATGCAATGTGGGCAATTCCAAGGGAATCACATTAAGACGGTAATATAAATCTTGACGAAAAGTTCCACGCTCAATTTCTTGTTCTAAATTCCGATGGGTTGCCGCAACCACACGCACATCGATGTGTACACTTTGTTGACTTCCTACAGGCTCAAAGCAACGCTCTTGTAACACACGCAATAACTTCACCTGTAACTTGGCACTCATATCTCCAATTTCATCCAGAAAAATCGTGCCACCATTGGCAACATCAAAGCGCCCAGGTCTAGCTCTAATCGCACCCGTAAATGCACCCTTCACATGCCCAAACAACTCGGATTCCAGCAACTCTTCAGGAATCGCACCACAATTGATCGAAACAAAGGGTTTGGATGAACGGTTTCCAGATTGGTGCAATAAATTGGCAATCACTTCTTTGCCTGTACCCGACTCACCTGTAATCAAAACGGTACTATCGGAGTCACCCAGTAAGCGCGCCACTTCCCGTAACTTACAAATATTGGGGCAATGCCCAATCAATGAACGTGAACTATCATCGACCTTGATCTTTTGTTTTAATAAGCGATGAGCTTTACTTTCAGCGCGTTTTTTCAAAACTTTTTCAAGGCGCAACAACAGCTCATCAAGGTCAAAAGGTTTTTTTAGAAAATCATCCGCACCCAAACGTACCGCTTCAACAGCCGTATTGACTTCAGAATAACCTGTCATCAAAACAATGCCCATATTGGGGGCGACAACACGAAATTCTTTCAACAAATCAATACCACTACCATCTGGCAAGCAAATATCCAACACGGCTCCATCAAAACATCCATTTTCCATGGCTTCGCGTGCACGCATGGCATTGGCAACCGTCGTAACATGGTAATTGGCATCTTCAAGGGTTTCTTGAATGGTCGAGCGAATATTCTCCTCATCATCCACCAGCAACACATAAGCAGTTTGCTTCACATCAATATTCCCCCACCACATTTGAAATCATCCTGAACCCTGAAAAGTCAAAATTATGACGCATCATCCTTGACACGCAAGCTTAAGCTGCAAACAATATTTTTCATGACACCCTTCTAGCCGTCAAAAAACAAACGCCAAAAAAACATTCCAACATGCTAAACTTTCTGACGAAGGAGATACAACCATGCCTCATCCTCTCAATTTACGGCCTCATATCCAAGCTGTATTATCATTGTTTCAACGGGCATGCTTGCGTTTCATCCACGATCGCTGCCTTCAACGTGCGTCTGCACTCGCCTATGCCAACCTACTGGCCATTGTTCCCACCGTCATTCTAGCATTTTCTATTTTCACCAGCTTTCAAGATTTTGACCACCTTGCCCAACGTATTCAACATCACTTGGTGACCTACTTGGTTCCCACCAGCCAACAAATCGTACTGGATTACCTTGCCAACTTATCAGGAAAATCCACCAGTCTATCCATCTTTGGCATCATTGGTTTATTGATTACCATCACGGCTCTGCTCACCACCATGGAGGAAGCTTTTAACGATATTTGGCGCATTAAAAAACGTCGCACCCATCTTTCTCGTTTTATCACATTCTGGGCCTTACTCACACTTTCGCCGCTATTGCTGGGCGCATCCATCTCCATCACATCCTATTTTGCAGCTTTACCTATCATTCATGATGTCACAGAAAACACATCCGTTTTTCAACATATTCCATTTCTCATACCGTGGGTAATTTCCTCCTTAGCCATGACTGCCCTGTATATCAGCTTACCCAACACATCCGTTCGTTTTCGTTCCGCAGCTATTGCAGGCAGTATAGCTGGTGCACTTTTTGAAGTGAGCAAACTGGGGTTTACATTTTATGTCACGGAGCTGGCAAATTACGAAAAATTATATGGCACACTCGGCACGCTTCCCATCTTCCTTATTTGGATTTACCTCACTTGGCTCATTGTTTTATTGGGTGCCGAAATCAATGTTTGTTTGCAACATCCAGAATCATCACCCCATCACAAAAACCATGCTACATCCAACCAACTTTTCTATTTTCATCATATTTTATATCGGGCTGCGAAAGCATTTCAAACAGGTTCTAGCATTCAAGAATCAGATATTGCCAACGATTTGGGATGTCATGAATTTGATTTATCGCCCTATTTCCAAGTCCTTCATGAACATCACTTATTGCAAGCAACATCTGAAATACCTGATCCTTCAAGTCATTGGCTGCTGGGTATGGATGCTCAACACATCACATGGCAAATGATTCACAAGCTTGTCTATAGCCAAGACATTCAAATACCAAAAAATGCTCAACTTTCTTGGCACCTTCCATTAAAGAACACCTATCAACAGCTTGTAGAGCAGCAAAACAGCCAGCTTGCCAAGATCAAACTCTCTGATTTCATTGAAAACACATAAAGTTCTGCAACGATGCCCACTCACTACCGCCATAAGGATACCTATGACCACTGCTCAATTGCTTATTTCTGATTCTGAACACCATGCCGACATGCTCTATATTTCGAAGATTTTTGTACCCGATGCCTTCATTGCCATCGGTCTATGCGAAGCAGGTCAAACCATATGGCATGGTTTACTTTCCCCCTTGGAAGTTGGACGCGCAGAAAAAAAATCGAATTTTAATCATGTCCACTTGGATAGCCCTTGGCGTGAAAAAGCCCACAAAGCAGGCTGGCAAGCATCGCTCGCCAGTATCGCCGCAGCATTTCTACAAGCCCATGATGTTTCCCATATTACCGTGCCAGGGCAGTTCCCATTGATGTATGCAGATTTGCTAAGAGAACTTGGTTTTCATGTTAGCGCACAACAAGGCACACTTTTTCCACAACGCGCCATCAAAAGCGAAACAGAAATAAAATATTTAGCCCATGCAGAACAACTGACCAAAGCATCCATGATGCAAGCAGAGAGGTTTCTTGCTGCCTGCAGCATCGGTTCGGATCATATTCTACGTCACCCCGATGATGCCAAGCAACAAGTCGAAGCCAAAGATGTCCGTGCTGCCATTGAAACCTTTCTTATTGCCCAAGGTGCGATGCCTGCACACACCATTGTTGCTTGTGGCAAGCAAGCTTGTGATCCTCATAATATCGGTTCAGGATTTATTTATGCCCATGAGCCCATCATTATTGATATTTTTCCGCGCTTATTGGATTGCGGCTACTGGGGAGATATGACCCGCAGTTATGTCAAGGGAAAAGCCTCACCTGATATTAAAAAGATGTACCAAACTGTCTTAGAAGGGCAGGATATTGGCTTGGAAAAAGTGTATTCTGGTGCAAAAACACGCGATATTCACCAAAGTATTCTCAATCACTTTGAACAACAAGGCTTCCCAACAGGCATCAAAAACGGGCAACAACAAGGCTTCTTTCATGGCACAGGGCATGGTGTTGGTCTCGATATTCATGAGTCACCCCGTGTATCTTTGTCCGATGACATATTAAGGTGCGACCAAGTTGTCACCGTTGAACCTGGTTTGTACTATCCAAAACTTGGCGGCATTCGTTTGGAAGATATGGTGGTCGTGCGGGATAATGGTTGTGATAATTTAACCCAGCATGAA
The DNA here is from genome assembly GCA_030950925.1 of Mariprofundaceae bacterium. GTDB lineage: Bacteria > Pseudomonadota > Zetaproteobacteria > Mariprofundales > Mariprofundaceae. Next base: position 57,633 of record JAUZQO010000007.1, on the reverse strand, counting down.
CGTATACTCGAAATCGAATGAATAATACTTCATCCACCACAACAGCCAACCATGTGAGCGTCATCACTGCTATGCCATATTTATCAAGCGCAGGATGCGCACAGCCCACTATACATTGTAAGGTAAACCTATCATGAGTGATTTTCTCGATTTATCCAACATCAACATTGTCACCCATAGCTTACTTTCTGAAGAAGCGTTCCCTATTCTCAAAGGCTTAAGCCCCTTAAACATACGTATACTCAATGGCTCAAGTCGCTTGGTGACGATTGACCAAGGTGTCGAAACACTGCACGAAGGCGATAATCCCCGTGATTTGTACTTTATTCGTACAGGTTGCGTATCCATTGCCAAAGAAGCGGGGCAGCAACGCAAGGTTCTTGCCTCATTGAAATCAGGTGATATTTTTGGTGAGTTCGCTATTTTGAGAAATAAACCCCGTTATGCTTCAGTCTACACGGCTAAAGCATGTGAAATCATTCGCGTCAACGGCGCAGCCGTTCATCAAGTTTTGGAAGCCGATCATACTTTTAAAGAGCGTCTGCAAAGCATACTCTCGCAACGTATGCTCAATAGTTTCTTGTTTAGCCACCCTATTTTTCAAACATTGCCAGAAAATTTACGTCTTACATTTTCAAAAGATTTACAAACAAAATTTACAGCTTGTGACACTCAACTTTTGACCCAAGGCGAAGAAACTCAAACGATTACACTGATTCTATCGGGTAGTGTGGAGGTTTATTATACCGACGCATTGGGTAAGGAGTGCTTGCTAGAAATACGCCGCAACCATGATGTCATTGGAGAACTTGCCAGTAATCAAGGCAAAACATCGGCCTATTCAGCCATCGCCGCATCCGATTTGGACATTCTACCATTAAATCAGAATGCCATGCAGTATATCAAAAAACACCATAGTGAAACATTTAAGCGATTGGAGCTTTATATTCATAAACGAGCCCAACATACAGCCAAGCGATTGACAGAAAAAACATCCGCATAAAAGGCAAGAAAAGTTCAAGCCTCATGATTTTAAAGCATTCAAACCACCCAAGCGCCATAGAATAAAAGCCCCAGGTAATGCAGCCAAACTTAAAACAATAATCCATAGCGCTGCCATGGCGGTAGCACTTTCAGAGCTCGCACCAAAATAAACCGCGAACCCCACATAACCTGCTTCACGAATACCAAAGCCATTCAAAGAAATAGGCAAAGTTGCAACCAAAGCAACCAAACCCACCATGATCGAAATCGCTGCCCAATTCATCTCCAAGCCCACACCCATCGCTAAAAAAACATGCGCTTGCACAACCATGGCCTGAAATACAAAAGATACTGGCAAACTTTTCCACCACATCGATTGAAATGTTTTCGTATCCAAAGGAAGTTGCTTGATCTTCTCAAACCAACGTGGCAAACGTGCATGCATCCAAGGGTACAACAACAGAACCAACCACATGCTCACCACCAGAAACATCCAACTCATCCACCATGCTCGGGGCCATGAAAAGAAAAACATTGAAATACTCAACAACAAAATCAGAGCGTACATCCCATTCAAACGATCCAGAATCACACTTGCAGCAGCAGGCAGCCCGATACCTTGTCGACCTTCGCCTTTCGCCAACAAGACAGCACGTACAACATCACCACCAATCGTTGACGGTAAAAACAAACTGGTAAACATGCCTAAAAAATACAATCTAATTTTTCGGCGGCGAGAGATCTTAATACCCAAACCTTCCGCCATCCAAGCCCAGCGCAAGCCACATAAAAAATAACCCACAATAATGCAAAGCCATGAGGCGATCAAATACCAAGGGTTCACTGCCATCATTCGCTGCCAAACAGTCCCTACATCCACATAGCGAAAGACCATATACAATAAAGAGAAGGTCAATAGGATTTTAAGTAACAACATTCCACGCTGAGCAGTTTTCATTATTCACTCCCTCCCAAACGCAAAAAAGGCCGCAACAAGTGCGACCTTTTTATTCATATCTTTAAAAGAAATTAATCTTCTTGAGCAACTTCAAGTACAGCAGGTTGATCAACCAGTTCCACAACAGCCATCGGTGCAGCATCACCATTACGAAAGCCTGTTTTCACCATGCGGGTATAACCACCAGCACGTTCAGAAGAAGCAGTAGCAATATCATCAAACAAGCGATCAACAATCGGACGATGCTTCAATTTTGCCAAAACCTGACGACGTGAATGCAAATCACCACGCTTAGCCAGCGTAATCAATTTCTCAACGTAAGGACGCATAGCCCGCGCTTTAGGTTCGGTTGTTTCAATACGACCATGGGTAATCAACGCAGTTGCCAAATTTGCAAGCAATGCACGGCGATGACCAGTTGGACGGTTTAAACCGCCATGATGTTTACGATGTCTCATCGGTATTTCCTCTTAAATATCTAAGTAAATCATTCAGCTTCGACAGCTTCATCTTCTTGTGGAGGCCAGTTTTCTAGATCCATACCCAAAGCAAGCCCCATATTTTCCAATACTTCTTTAATCTCATTCAATGACTTGCGACCAAAGTTGGGGGTTCGTAACATTTCTTGCTCAGTCCGAAGAACCAAATCACCAACACGGAAAATATCATCACTTTTCAAGCAATTCATTGAACGTACCGATAAATCTAAATAATCAATCGGTTGCGATAACACATCCTCAATTCCTTCATCGACAACCTCTTCAGTGCTCACCGTTTCCAGTGCTGAGAAATCAGAGAACACAACCAGTTGATCTTGAATAATCCTTGCAGCTTTTCCAATGGCATCTTCAGGTGCAATCGAACCATTTGTTTCCACTTCAAGGATCAATTTATCATAGTTCGTTTTCTGGCTTACACGTGCATTTTCAACACGTGTTGCAACACGACGAACTGGAGAATAAGAAGCATCAAGCATCAAAAACCCCAAAGGACGTTCATCATCTGAACGTTCTTGAGCAGGGTCATAACCAAGTCCTTTCTCAACAATCGCCTCAAATTTCAATGCAGCATCAACATTAAGATGTGCCAAAACAAGCTCAGGATTAAGAATACGGACACCTGTAGGGCATTCAATATCCCCTGCAGTTACAATTCCTTCTCCGCTGAAGGACAAGTTTACTCTTTCAGCTTCATCATTATCCATAGCGATATCAATTTCTTTCATCGCCAACATAATATCCATCACATCTTCACGAACACCTTTAATCGTGTCAAACTCATGTGTCACACCTTCAAAATATACAGATGTTACCGCAGAGCCTTCCAAAGATGACAAAAGCATCCGACGCAAGCTATTACCAAGGGTTGTTCCATAACCGCGTTCTAGCGGTTCAAAGGTAATTTTAGCTGAACGTCCAGGAACGATCTCTTCAAGCGAGATTGAACGTGGCTTAATCAATTCCATAAACTCAACCTCACTAATTATTTGGAGTACAATTCAACAATCAACTGTTCACGAATATTCGGATCCAATTGATCGCGTGTTGGCAATTCACGATAAACACCTGCAAATGTTGTCAAATCCATATCCAACCATTCAGGAAGTCCTCGTTGACCTGCAAGCTCACTTGCTGATTTAATGCGCAAATGTTCTTTTGCAGCATCAACAATTGAAATTTGATCGCCAAGACGAACACGGTAAGAAGGAATATTCAAAATCCGACCACTTACTGCCACCAGTTTGTGACGTACAATCTGACGTGCTTCAGTCCGTGAAGCCGCCAAACCCATGCGATAAACCACATTATCTAAACGTGACTCAAGCAGTTGCAACAAGTTCAAACCTGTTACACCAGGCATTTTATCTGCAATTTTAAAATAACGTAAAAATTGCTTTTCTTGCAAACCATAAATACGTTTAACTTTTTGTTTCTCACGCAGCTGAATACCATAGTTAGAAACTTTAACACGACGTCCCTGACCATGCATACCTGGTGCATAAGGACGGCGTTCAATTGGACACTTATCCGAGTAGCATTTGCCGCCCTTCAAGTATAATTTTTCACCCTCACGACGACATAAGCGGCACTTAGCATCTAAATAACGAGCCATCTTCTAAACTCCTAAACCCGGCGTCGCTTCGGAGGGCGACAACCATTATGCGGAATTGGGGTAACATCACGAATGGCAACCACATTCAAACCAACCGCAGCAATTGCACGCAGTGCAGATTCACGTCCAGAACCTGGACCCTTAATCAGCACTGATACGTTTTTCACGCCATGATCCATCGCTTTGCGAGCTGCATCTTCAGCTGCAACTTGCGCTGCAAAAGGTGTGCTCTTACGCGAACCTTTAAAACCTGCAGCACCACTGGTTGCCCAGCTGATTGCATTGCCTGCTTCATCGGTAAATGTAATAATTGTATTGTTAAAAGAAGCTTTGATGTGCGCTACAGCGCTTGCAACATTCTTGCGAACACGCTTCTTACCTGTTTTTGGTGCGGCCATGATACTATCCCTTAACCTTCTTTACTTCTTCTTGCCTGCAATGGCACGACGTGGGCCTTTGCGAGTACGTGCGTTGGTCTTTGTCTTTTGACCACGCAATGGAAGACCATGACGATGGCGCAAGCCACGATAACAACCCAAGTCTGTTAGACGTTTAATATTCATACTCACTTCACGACGCAAATCACCTTCTACAGTGAAATTATCAGTGTTAATGATATTACGAATACTATCCACCTCAGAATCAGTCAAGTCCTTTACACGTATATTTGGATCAATTTTTGCTTCCGCAAGAATTTGCTTGGCACTGCTTAAGCCGATACCAAAAATATACGTTAAAGAAATCTCTACACGTTTCTGTGTTGGAATATTTACCCCAGAAATACGAGCCAATGCTTCCTCCTACCTAACTACGAAACGACACATCAGCCTTGGCGCTGCTTATGACGTGGATTTTCACAGATCACCCGAACAATCCCCTTGCGGCGAATCACTTGGCATTTACTGCACATTTTTTTTACTGACGCACGAACTTTCACTGTTCATTCCTCCGTCAAAATATTCATGGTCAAAACCATGTTATCATTTTGCGCGATAACTAATGCGACCGCGACTTAAGTCATAAGGGGAAATTTCCACCGTAACTTTATCACCTGGAAGAATTCGAATATAATACTTTCGCATCTTTCCAGAAATCGTACATAACAATTCATGACTATTTTCTAAGCGAACTTTAAACATCGCATTCGGAAGCTTTTCAACCACTTCCCCAGACATTTCGATAATATCTTCTTTTGCCATTTCTCTAGCCCTGTACTGTCTTTTCTAATGTATGGAAAACATCATCCATACTTTGCATTGCGTTCACTTTAGAAAAAACATCCACATCAGAATAAAATTCTAACAAAGGCTGTGTTTCCTTTAAATAAACTTGAAGACGCTGTTCAATCACATCTTCACGATCATCTTCACGTTGATATAACTCACTTCCACAACGATCACATAAACCATCATTTTTGGGCGGCGAATAATGCCTATGAAATCCAAAACCGCAACCTTTACAAATCAAGCGACCTGATAGGCGTTCAATCAAACATGATTCTTCAGCTTCCATAAAGATCACATGATCAATATTTAAGGCATGCTCAGTAAGCATTTGATTCAAGGCAGTTGCTTGCGCAACATTCCTAGGAAACCCATCCAACAAAAACCCATTGGACGCATCTGAAGCCGTAATACGCTCTTCAATCATACCCATGACAAGCAAGTCTGGCACAAGCTTCCCTGCATCCATATAAGACTTCGCCTGCACACCCAACTCAGTCTTTTCTTTGACTGCAGCACGTAACAAATCACCCATTGCCAAATGAACAATGGAAAATTTTTCAGATAAGCGAATACCTTGCGTCCCCTTACCTACACCAGGAGGTCCAAATAAAATAATATTCATCTTAACGTCTTGTTTTCAAACGTGCTTGCTTCATCAAACCCTCATATTGATGCGACATCAAATGAGATTGAATTTGCGTCATGGTATCCATGCTCACCACAACAATAATCAGCAAACTTGTACCGCCAAAGTAAAAAGGCACGCCCAATTCAGAAATCAACCATTGGGGCAGCAAACAAACCGCAGTGACGTAGGCAGCACCCACCACCGTAATACGGGTCAACACCTTATCTATGTATTCGGCTGTTTTTTGACCAGGTTTAATACCAGGTATAAAACCACCATTTTTCTTCAGGTTGTCTGCCGTATCCTTGGGATTAAAAACAATCGCCGTGTAAAAAAAACAAAAGAAAACAATCAAACCTGTAAACAATGCCATATACAACCAAGCGCCTGGAGATAACAAGGCAGAAACATCCGACAACCAAGAAAATCCATCAACACCCTTGGTAAACTGAGCAAAAGTTGCTGGCAAAAGAATCAAACTCGATGCAAAAATAGGCGGAATCACACCTGCAGTATTCACTTTCAACGGCAAAAATGACGACTGACCACCAAACATTTTATTACCCACCTGACGTTTTGCATACTGAATAGCAATACGACGCTGCGCCCGTTCAAACCAAACCACTGCTGCTGTCACGGCTACAGCCATAATAAACAAGCCAAGTACTGTAAAGGCAGAATACTCGCCCGTTCGTGCCAACTCTAATGTGCCACCAATCGCAGCTGGAAGACCTGCTACAATACCTGAAAAGATAATGAGTGAAATACCATTACCAATACCACGTTCTGTAATCTGTTCACCCAACCACATCAAAAACATGGTACCTGTAACCAAGGTCACCACCGTCATAAAACGAAAATCCAAACCTGGATCAATCACCACAGCTTGACCATTCACTGAAAATGTTTCCAAACCAATGGACATGCCAATACCCTGAAAAACCGCTAAAAAAAGCGTCCCATAACGCGTATATTGCGTTATTTTACGACGACCTGACTCGCCTTCCTTCTTCAGCTGCTCCAGTTTAGGTGATACCACCGTCATCAACTGTATAATAATTGCGGCGGAGATATACGGCATAATGCCCAAGGCAAAAATAGTTAAGCGTGATAGCGCGCCACCAGAAAACATATCAAACATACCCAGTAAACTTCCTTGGGCTTGATTGAAAAACTGTGCCAACACATGTGCATCAATGCCAGGAACAGGCACATGGGCACCCAATCGATAAACGATTAGCATGCCCAGTGTAAATAAAATCCGATTCTTTAACTCAGGAATTTGACCAATACTGCCTAGCCCACCCATTTGAGGAGCTTGCTGCATCAGTTATGCCTCTGCCAAGGTAACCGAGCCACCTGCGGCTTCAATTTTCTTTACAGCGGACTGAGAAGAAGCTGCAACATGCACTTGCAAGTTTACAGACAGATCTCCTGTCGCCAACAATTTGATCGGATCAACAGCATTGCGAATAAAACCCGCTGCATACAAAGTAGCAGCATCTACCACTGTATTTGCTTCAAAGTTTATTAACTGTTCAAGGTTAACCAACTGATATGTTTTTCTAGCCAATGGCGTAAAACCACGTTTTGGAAGGCGACGAATCAAAGGCATTTGACCACCTTCAAAACCACGCATCACTTTACCACCTGAACGTGATTTTTGACCTTTATGTCCACGTCCAGCAGTCTTCCCATGACCAGAACCAATACCACAACCAACACGGCGACGTTCCTTCCGAGAGCCGGAGTTTGCTTGAATTGTATTGAGCTTCATAACTTTTCTCCCTCCGCTTACTGCGCAGACTCAACCACAATTAAATGGTTGATTTTATTTATCATACCGCGAATCGATGCTGTATCTTCCAACTCAACAACTTGATGCATGCGACGAAAACCAAGCCCCACCAATGTGGCTCTTTGGTCTTTAGGGTATCCAATACCACTTTTCACTTGACGGATACGGACTACATTATTCTTAGACATTTAAACAGCTCCTCTTATCTTATGCTGAATCTCAAGATTTATCGCGACGAGCTGCAATCTGTTCAGGACTTTCCAATGATTTCAAACCATTAAAGGTCGCACGAATCACGTTGACAGCATTACGAGAACCTTGACTTTTGGTCAATACATCACGAATACCCGCAGCTTCCATAACGGCACGTACAGCAGCTCCAGCGATCACGCCAGTACCTTCACTAGCAGGCTTAAGCATCACACGAGAAGCATCTTGGCGACCTGTGACTTGATAATGCAATGTGCCATCTTTCAATGGAACATAAATCATTGATTTTTTTGCAATATCATTGGCTTTACGAATCGCCTCAGGCACTTCCTTCGCCTTTGCATGACCAAAACCAACATGTCCAGCACCATCACCCACAACCATCAATGCAGAAAAACTCATTCTGCGCCCACCTGAGGTAGTTTTAGCGATACGGTTAATATCAACAAGTTTTTCTGTTAACTCTAATTCATCAGCGTTAATCATCAAATTCTCCTAGAACTTCAAGCCAGATGAACGAGCACCTTCAGCCAACGCTTTCACACGTCCATGATATGGGTAAGAACCACGGTCAAACGCCACAACGCTTAAACCAGCAGCAACAGCACGTTCACCCAGTAACTTACCAACATTTTCCGCACCTTGTGCATTACCACCATTTTCGATGCCTTGATCCAAGCTTGATGCTGATACCAAGGTTTCACCCTTAGCATCATCAATCACTTGTGCATAAATATGGCGTGCTGAGCGAAAAACACTCAAACGTAAACGACCGGAAGCTTTAACACGTGAACGAACACGACGTGAGCGACGAATCGCAGCATTATTTTCATAGCGCTTTGCAGACATGCTACTAATCTCCTAACTTGGCAAGGCTCATTAAGCCTTTTTACCTTCTTTCATAGCGATATATTCGCCAACATAACGAACGCCCTTACCTTTGTAAGGCTCAGGTGGGCGGTAAGCACGAATTTCTGCGGCAACCTGCCCAACTTTCTGCTTATCAATACCACTGATAGTAATGAGGCTTTTCTCAACCTTAGCATCAACACCAGTAGGAACATCATAAACAACAGGATGCGAAAAACCCAAAGACAAGTTCAATTTTTGACCTTGTGCTTGAGCTCTATAACCCACACCACGCAATTCCAATACTTTCTCAAAACCTTTGGTCACACCTGCGACATTATTTGCAGCCAACGCGCGAGCCAAACCAAAGTTACCATTCAACTTCTTGTTGGAAACATCTTCACAAGAAATTTGTAGCATGGCATTGTCAAAAGAAGCACTTAATCCCTTAAACAAAGGCGAGCTTAATTCACCTTTAGCACCCTTAATTACGATACAATCTTCACTAATTTTTACATCCACACCATTTGGAATGGCAATAGGTTGTTTACCAACTCGAGACATCTTAAACCTACCTTAAAATACTGTGCAAAGAACTTCGCCACCAACGCGTTCTGCACGAGCCTTCTTGTCTGTCATAATACCTTTAGAAGTACTGACAACAGCAATACCATAACCATTGCGAACACGTGGCAAGGTATCAGCATTGCTATATACACGACGACCTGGCTTGGACACGCGTTTAATCTCGCGAATCACAGCTTCACCAGCATCATCATAACGCAATGTTAAACGTAAATAACGGTGACCTTTAAAGTTATATGCTTTTGCACTGGCAATATAGCCTTCATCACGAAGAATATTTGCCAACGAAATCAACATATTACTTGCTGGAAGTTCAACTTTTTCAATGCCTACATGTTGTGCGTTACGAATACGCGTCAACATATCAGCGATACGATCTGTCATCATAATGGAATCTCCTATCGCCTTACCAGCTGGATTTAACCATGCCTGGGATTTCACCCGCAGAGGCATGTTTACGCAAACAAATACGACACATGCCGAATTTGCGATATACAGAGTGTGGGCGTCCACACAGCTGACAACGTGTATAAGCACGTACTTTAAATTTTGGTTTGCGATTACATTTCGCAATCAGAGCTTTTGTAGCCATACTTGCCCCTTACTTCTTACGGAACGGCATGCTGAATTGCTTCAACAATGCGCGTCCTTCGTCATTGGTATCCGCAGTGGTACAGATAGTAATATCCATGCCGCGAACTTTATCTACTTTATCATAATCAATTTCTGGGAAAATAATTTGCTCTTTCAATCCCAAGGTATAGTTGCCACGACCATCAAATGATTTCGGAGAAACCCCCTGAAAGTCACGAATGCGTGGCAATGTCACATTGATCAAACGATCAAGAAATTCCCACATTTGTGTGCCACGCAAGGTGACACGGCAACCTACTGGCATACCATCGCGAAGCTTAAAGTTTGAAATTGATTTGCGAGCGCGTGTTACCACAGGTTTTTGACCTGTAATCGCTGTCATATCTGATAACGCACCTTCCATCAATTTCGCATTGGTCGCAGCTTCACCCACACCCATATTGACAACAATTTTCGTTACGGATGGAACCTGCATTGGATTTTTATATCCAAATTGCTCTCTAAGAGCGGGTGCCACGCGTGATTTATAGTCTTCTCTAAGACGAGCCATCACCTATACTCCTACTGATCCAAAACTTCACCGCATTTGCGGCAGCTACGAACCTTTTGTCCATCTTCCAAGTTCTTCATTCCCAAACGAACACCTGTCTTGCAATTCGGGCAGAAAAACTGAACATTAGAGATAGAAATAGGTGCTTCCTTCTCAATAATGCCACCACTTGACTGCTGAGTTTGACGGGTATGACGTTTAATCATATTCACTTTTGCAACAATAACGCTTGATTCTAAAGGGTTAACGCGCACTACTTTTCCACGTGCGCCCTTATCACGCCCTGCAATCACCAATACTTCATCATCACGGTGGATACGAGCTTTTATTTTAGTCGACATATCTTCCTCGTCTCCTAACTACAGTACTTCTGGAGCTAGGGAAATAATCTTCATATAACCCTTGTTACGCAATTCGCGAGTAACTGGTCCAAAAATACGTGTGCCCATGGGTTCGCCTTGCTTTGACAACAGAACGGCTGCGTTTTCATCAAAACGAATCGAACTACCATCTTGACGACGAAATTCTTTGGCAGTACGAACAACAACTGCTTGTTGAACTTCGCCTTTTTTTACTTTACCGCCAGGTGCAGCCTCTTGCACAGCAACGACAATCACATCACCCACGCGAGCATAACGACGTTTCGAACCACCAAGAACTTTGATGCATTTAATACGACGTGCACCTGAGTTATCAGCAACATTTAATACTGTTTCAGTTTGAATCATGAATAACCCCGCCTACAGCTGTTCAGTACGACGTAAAACTTCTTCCATCATCCAGCATTTACGCTTAGAAATTGGGCGAGTCTCAACGATGCGAACAATATCACCAATATTACAGGTGTTTTCTGCATCATGCGCCATGTATTTTTTATGTGAGCGCATCGTCTTACGATAACGAGGGTGTAAAAAAGCACGTTCTACTTGAACAACAACAGTCTTATCGCCTTTATTACTTACTACCACACCTTGCAAGGTACGCTTATTACTTTTTACTTCCGACATATCTATTCGTTCCCCTTAACGCGAAGCCAAAACAGTCTTGATACGTGCAATGTCTCTACGCACTTGGCGAATACGGGCAGAGTTTGTCAATTGCATGGTTGCTTTTTGAAAACGCAACTTCATATGCTCGGCTGCCAAGTCTTCCATACGACCCTTTAAATCTGAGTCATTCATTTCACGAAGCTCAACACTACTCATCGTCCTACTCCACGCTTAACAATCTTGGTTCGGATGGGCAATTTCGAAGCTGCGCGTTCAAATGCTTCACGCGCAACGGTTTCATCAACACCATTCATTTCATACAAAATACGACCAGCGCGCACTGCAGCTACCCAGTATTCTGGAGAACCCTTACCTTTACCCATACGAACTTCAGCGGGCTTATTCGTCACTGGTAAGTCTGGAAACATGCGAATCCAAACACGACCTTGACGACGGATATGGCGGGTCATTGTGATACGGGCTGCTTCAATTTGACGTGCAGTAATACGTCCAGGTTCCATCGCTTTCAAGCCAATATCACCAAAATTCAAAGATGAGCCACGCGTCGCTTTACCGCGAATACGCTGAAGTTCTTTATGATGCTTGCGCCAACGAATCTTTTTCGGTTGCAACATAACTCATAAACTCCGTTATACGTTCTTAGCTTCAGTATTACCCAGCTTTTCGCCGTTAAATACCCAAACTTTCACGCCAATAATTCCATATGTGGTTTTAGCTTCAGTAAAACCATAATCAATATCTGCACGCAATGTATGCAAAGGCACACGACCTTCACGATACCACTCCATGCGCGCAATATCAGCTCCGCCCAAACGACCAGAACAGTTAATACGCACACCTTTTGCACCCATGCGCATAGCACCTTGGACTGCACGTTTCATCGCACGGCGAAAAGCAACGCGACGCTCAAGTTGCATGGCAATATTTTCAGCCACCAATTGAGCTTCTGCTTCAGCACGACGAACCTCAACGATATACACCTGAACTTCTTGCCCAAACTGGGCAAACAAGCTTCGGCGAAGCGCATCAATTTCAGATCCCTTCTTGCCGATAACAACACCTGGGCGCGCAGTATGCAGCGTAACTTTTATTTTTCCAGCAGGACGTTCAATAAAAATACGTGATACGTGTGCATGCTTTAAACGTGCTTTAATAAATTGACGGATACGAATATCTTCACGCAATTGCTCGCCAAAATTCTTATCTGCATACCAAACTGATTCCCAACCACGTGTCACACCAACACGGAAACCAATCGGATTAACTTTTTGTCCCATCAGTAAACCCCTTTATCCGCGTTCAGCCACAGCCACGGTAATGTGACTACGACGATGAAAGCGCTTACGCATACGGCCCATGCCTTTTGGACGAAAACGCTTCAATGTTGCGCCTTCATCAACCTTAGATGTTGATACATATAAAGAATCTACATCCAGACCATTATTTTGCTCTGCATTTGCAACAGCTGACTTTAAAATCTTCTCAAAAAGACGTGCTGCCTTCTTGGGTGATAACATTAACACAGACAATGCACGGTCGACATTCAAGCCTCGAATGGCATCTGCCATCAAACGTGCCTTCTGGGCACTAATTTGCGCATCTTTATGCAACGCGCGTACTTCTTCGCTCATTCCATCTACCTCTTCCGAGCCTTTTTATCCGCACCATGACCATAAAAAGTACGGGTCGGCGAAAACTCACCAAGCTTATGCCCAACCATATTTTCAGTAACAAATACAGGAATAAATTTATTGCCATTATGCACAGCAAAATTCAAACCCACAAAATCAGGTGCGATAGTTGATCGACGAGACCATGTTTTAATCACACTTTTTTTCTCACTGGCGTGAGCAGAATTTACTTTCTTCTGCAAAGAGCCTTCAATGTATGGACCTTTTTTTAAGGAACGCGCCATGTCCTACCTCACTTCTGATTACGGCGACGAATAATATCACGACTCGAAGCCTTGTTCTTCTGACGAGTCTTATGACCCTTCGTCGGCACACCCCAAGGGGTTACGGGGTGACGACCACCCGCAGTACGACCTTCACCACCACCATGCGGATGATCCACAGGGTTCATGGCTACACCACGAACATTGGGACGAACGCCCAGCCAGCGAGAGCGACCAGCTTTACCAACTTTTTGATTCGAATGATCCGAATTCCCAACAACACCAATACTTGCCATGCAACGAATGTCTACACGACGAAACTCGCCTGACGGAAGCTTAAGAATAGCCTTACTACCCTCTTTACCCATCAATTGAACAGCGGTGCCTGCACTACGACCAATCTGTGCGCCTTTACCTGGCTTCATTTCGATATTATGCAGCATTGTACCCACACGAATCGCACTCAAAGGCAATGCATTGCCAGGTCGAATTTCAGAACCCAGACCAGACATCACAACATCCCCAGGACGCAAGCCCTGTGGCGCTAAGATATAACGTTTGTCACCATTCGAGAAAACAACCAAAGCAATATTTGCTGTTCGGTTAGGATCATACTCAATGCGCGACACCTTACCTTCTACGCCGTGATTGTCACGTTTAAAATCAATCATACGATATAAACGCTTATGACCACCACCACGATGGTGCGACGTTACACGACCATTATTGTTACGACCGCCGCTTTTGGTCAAGCCTTGGGTTAAACTTGATTCAGGTCTACCCTTGTAAAGCTCTCCATTGACGATGCCAATACGACCACGGTTACCATTACTCGTTGGTTTTAATGATTTTAATGCCATGACTTATGCCTCTTCTTCAGGGTCAATGGACTGACCTTCAACCAAACGGACAACTGCCTTACGGTATCCTGGTCGACGTCCCACATGGGCACCACGGCGTTTTTCCTTACCAGGAACATTAATCACCTGAACTTTCTCAACATTCACTTCAAAAATAGCCTGCACAGCAGCTTTTACATCTTGCTTGCTTGCATCACGCGCAATACGAAAAATATATTGATTGGAGTCACTACGAGCAACAAAGCTCTTTTCAGTAATCACAGGCTGGCGCAGTGTATTCATATTTTTATATGTTGCACTCATACCAAGCCTCCTTCAATTTTATTCAAGGCATCTTCCGTTAAAACAATACGATCAAATTTCAACAAGTCATGCATTGTAATTTGCGCATCCAATATCACTTTCGTATGCGGAATATTACGAGCCGAAAGCTCAACATCCTTATTTGGCGCACCCAAAACATACAAGCCAGAAGTCACAGAAAGAGCTTCTGAAATTGAAACAAAGCCTTTTGTTCTTACTTCAGGAAGTTCCAATTTATTCAAAATAACGACGCGACCCTCACGTACAGCGTTACTCAAAACCATATGCAATGCTGCACGACGTTCTTTACGGTTGATGCGTGTTGTAAATGTAGTGTTTGCATTGGGACCATGAGCCACACCACCATGACGCATTTGCGCAGCACGTGTTGTACCTTGACGCGCACGCCCCGTACCTTTTTGCTTAAATGGCTTCTTACCGCCACCTGAAACCATTGCCACAGTTTTAGATGCACTTGTTCCTGCACGCTGCGCACTAGCCAAAGCTGTATACACACGATGAACAAAGCCTGCATTCACTTCTACATCAAAAATATCCGCGCTCAATTCACGCGTTCCAACCACGTTGTTGGCCTGATCAACAATATTGATCTCTGCCATCTTAAGCTCCCTTTACCGCAGGACGAAGCTCAAGCAAACCATTTTTAGCACCAGGCACTGCGCCTTTCACCAAAATACGATTAGCTTCTTCATCAATACGAACGATTTCTAGGTTTTGTACAGTTGCGCGTGCAGCCCCGTAATGACCTGGCATTTTTTTACCTGGAAAAACACGACCTGGCCACTGACATTGACCTGTTGAACCCATTTGACGATGCACTTTTTCCGCACCATGGGTGGCACGACCACCCGCAAAGTCATAACGTTTCATCACGCCTGCAAAACCATGACCCTTTGATACACCTGCAACATCAATTTTTTGACCATTTTTAAACATCGATGCCGTCAAATCTTGACCCAACTCATAAGAAGCATCGGAAGCAATTCTAAATTCTTTTAAAGAACCCATAACCGCTTGACCTTGCTTGGCAAAATGCCCTTGAATCGCACGACTTTCACCCTTCTTAGCTGATCCATAACCCACTTGAATCGCATCGTAACCATCTTTTTCAGATGTACGACGCGCAATCACTTTACAGACCTCAATATTTAACACTGTGACAGGAACGGCTGAACCATTCTCATCAAAAATTTGCGTCATACCCGCTTTACGGGCAATCAATCCACTCATGATAACCTCCCGTTACAGCTTGATTTCGACATCAACGCCAGAAGGCAAGTTAAGCTTCATCAAAGCATCAACTGTCTGCGGTGTTGGCTTGTCAATATCTAACAAACGTTTATGTGTACGAATCTCAAATTGCTCACGAGATGATTTGTACTTATGTGGTGAACGAATCACACAAAATTTACGGATACGGGTCGGAATAGGAATCGGACCACGAACTTCCGCGCCAGTACGCTTTGCTGCTGCAACAATATCTTCGGCACTCTTGTCGAGGATACGATGATCAAAAGCCTTCAGGCGAATTCGAATACTTTGAGCTGCCACTGATTGCTCTCCTTACTCGCTAATTTCGGTTACGACGCCAGCGCCGACCGTACGACCACCTTCACGAATGGCGAAACGTAATTCTTTATCCATTGCGATCGGAGTAATCAATTCAACATCCATCGAGATGTTATCACCAGGCATCACCATTTCAGTGCCTTCTGGTAAAGTTACAGATCCTGTTACATCCGTGGTACGGAAATAAAACTGAGGACGATAACCATTGAAGAATGGGGTATGACGACCACCTTCTTCTTTGGTCAAAATGTAAGCTTCTGCTTTAAACTTGGTGTGTGGATGAATAGAGCCAGGCTTCGCCAATACTTGACCACGCTCAACATCTTCACGTTTCAAACCACGAATCAATGCGCCAATGTTATCGCCAGCTTCGCCACGATCGAGCAACTTACGGAACATTTCAACACCCGTACATGTCGTTACTTGTGTATCACGAATACCCACGATTTCAACATCATCACCGACATTAAGGATGCCTGCTTCAACACGACCTGTGACCACAGTACCACGCCCAGAAATCGAGAACACATCTTCAATCGGCATCAAGAAATCTTTATTGATCGCACGTTCAGGGGTTGGAATAAACTCATCAACCGCTTTCATCAAACGGTGAATCGAAGCTTCACCAATCTCAGATTGATCGCCTTCCAAGGCTTTCAATGCAGAACCAATAATCACTGGCGTGTCATCACCTGGAAAGTCATAAATATCTAACAATTCACGCACTTCCATTTCAACCAATTCCAACAATTCTTCATCATCCACCATGTCGGCTTTGTTCAAATACACAACCAAATGAGGAACATTGACCTGACGAGCAAGAAGAACGTGTTCACGGGTTTGAGGCATGGGACCATCAGCAGCAGAAACAACCAAAATACCGCCATCCATTTGTGCAGCACCAGTAATCATGTTTTTCACATAATCAGCATGGCCTGGGCAATCAACGTGAGCGTAATGACGCGCTTCAGTTTCATACTCAACGTGAGCCGTTGCAATGGTAATGCCGCGTTCGCGCTCTTCTGGAGCACCATCAATATCAGCGTAATCTTTAAAAACAGCTCCGCCTGTTAAAGACAAAACCTTAGTAATCGCAGCTGTTAACGTGGTTTTACCATGATCCACATGACCAATGGTACCAATGTTGACATGCGGCTTGGTACGTTCAAACTTTTCCTTTGCCATTTCTTACTCCTTAACCCTTCACACTCGCCACGATTTCAAGGGCAATGTTCTTAGGCACTTCTTCATAATGTTTAAATTGCATTGAGTAGGTTGCACGACCTTGGGACATCGAACGCAAAGCCGTTGAATAACCAAACATTTCAGACAATGGTACTTCAGCCTTAATCTCTTTGACCATACCACGGTCGCCCATACCCATAATTTTACCACGACGGCGGTTCAAATCACCCACCACATCGCCCATATAATCTTCAGGGGTCGTCACTTCTACATCCATCATTGGCTCAAGAAGCACTGGTTTGGCTTGCTTACAACCCGATCGAAAGCCCATAGAACCCGCGACTTTAAATGCCATTTCATTGGAATCCACATCATGGTATGAACCATCCACCACAGTCACGCGAACATCCACCATTGGAAAGCCTGCAACCACACCATTCGCCATGGCTTCTTCAGCGCCTTTACCAACGGCTGGAATATATTCACGGGGAATAGAACCACCAGAAATCTTATCAATAAATTCAAAACCACCGCCAGCTTCCAACGGTTCAATTTCAAGCCAGCAATGCCCATACTGACCGCGACCACCCGACTGACGCACAAATTTACCTTCCGCTTTAATTTTACCGCGAATGGTTTCACGGTATGCCACTTGCGGCTTACCAATATTCGCGCCTACGTTAAATTCGCGAGACATGCGATCCACTAGAATCTCTAAATGCAATTCACCCATGCCTGAAATAATGGTTTGACCTGTTTCCTCATCTGTTTTCACACGGAAAGAAGGATCTTCTGCTGCCAAACGACCCAAAGCAATGCCCATTTTTTCTTGGTCAGCTTTTGTCTTTGGCTCAATCGCCACAGAGATAACAGGCTCAGGAAATTCCATGCGTTCCAAAACAATAGGATCAGAAGCAACACATAAGGTATCACCCGTTGTTGTCGACTTAAGACCCACTGCCGCCGCAATATCACCTGCGCGCACTTCTTTAATATCTGTACGCTCATTGGCATGCATTTGTAAAATACGACCAATACGCTCTTTACGACCCTTGGTGGTATTCATCACGTAAGAACCAGATTCTAACACGCCAGAGTACACACGGAAGAAGGTCAAATTACCCACAAATGGATCATTCATCACTTTAAACGCTAGGGCTGCAAACGGCTCATCATCTGAACTCTTGCGTACATCTTCAGCATCAGTATCAGGATTCACACCCGCAATAGCAGGCACATCTGTCGGCGCTGGCATATAATCAACCACGGCATCTAACAAGGTTTGAACGCCCTTATTCTTAAAGGCAGTACCGCAAAGCACAGGAATCACGCTGATATTCAATACCGATTTACGGATACAATCTTTCAACTGTGCTTCTGTGATTTCTTCGCCTTCGAGATAAGCCATCATCAAATCTTCATCAATCTCAAGCACAGCATCCATCAACGCTTCGCGTTTTTCTTCTGCCAACTCTTGCAAATCACTTGGAATATCTTCAACGGCATAATCAGAACCCATGGCTTCATCTTTCCAGACGATTGCCTTCATGGATACCAAATCAATCACGCCTTTGAAGTTTTCTTCATTACCAATAGGAACATTCAAAGCAACCGCATTGTGTCCCAAACGAGCGCGAATTTCTTCAACCACATTGAAAAAGTCTGCACCAGTACGATCCATCTTGTTGACAAAAGCAACGCGGGGAACTTTATACTTATCAGCCTGACGCCAAACTGTTTCGGATTGCGGCTGAACGCCACCCACTGCGCAAAAAACACCCACAGCAGAATCAAGAACACGCAAAGAACGTTCGACTTCAATGGTGAAGTCCACATGCCCAGGCGTGTCGATAATGTTAATGGTGTGATCCTTCCAAGAACATGTTGTTGCCGCAGAGGTAATGGTAATACCGCGCTCTTGCTCTTGCTCCATCCAATCCATGGTGGCCGCGCCATCATGAACTTCCCCAATTTTATGGGATACACCAGTATAGAACAGGATACGCTCTGTGGTGGTTGTTTTACCTGCATCAATGTGAGCCATAATGCCAATATTACGCACGCGCTCAAGTGGTGTCTTTCTAGCCACGATCAATCACTCCTATTCTACCCAGTCTATTTAGAACGAAAATTTAAAACAACAAACTTTAAAAAAATTACCAGCGAAAATGTGAAAACGCTTTGTTTGCTTCAGCCATGCGATGTGTGTCTTCACGTTTTTTAAATGCGCCACCACGGTCATTCATGGCATCAATCATTTCATTGCCCAGACGGTCTGACATGGTATGTTCAGAACGGTTGCGTGCATACTCTACCAACCAACGCACTGCCAACGAAGCTTGGCGGCGATCACTTACTTCAATCGGCACTTGATACGTAGCACCGCCAACTCGGCGAGACTTTACTTCAACTGCGGGACGAATTGCTTCCAAAACACGATGGATGACGGCCAACGGCTGCTCACCTGTTTTCTCAGCGGCAATATCCATGGCTTTATAGACAATATCTTCAGCCTTGGCTTTTTTACCATCCAACATAATTCTATTTACAACAGTAGATACCTTAGTATCACCATACTTCGCATCCGGCGTTATCGGACGGCGTGTTGCGGGACCCTTACGTGGCATAACTCAATTCCTCTCTTACTTCGGCTTCTTAGCGCCATACTTGGAGCGAGCCTGTTTACGACCTTCAACACCCGTAGTATCCAAAACGCCGCGCAATACATGATAACGAACACCTGGCAAATCCTTCACACGTCCGCCACGAATCAACACAACACTATGCTCTTGCAGTTTGTGACCTTCGCCGGGAATATATGCAGTGACTTCCTGACCATTGGTCAAACGCACACGCGCAACCTTACGCAAAGCGGAGTTTGGTTTCTTAGGTGTTGTTGTATAAACACGTGTACACACACCACGACGCTGAGGACAAGCATCCAAGGCTGGAACCTTGTTGATTTTACGTTTGTCTTTACGCGGCTTGCGAATCAACTGATTAATTGTTGGCATTGTTACCTCTTAAAACTTTGAAAAACCTTTACTATATATGACACAATGCCAAAGCATGTGCCCATAAAGGGTGGCGAAACATAGGGACGACACAAGCAACTGTCAACAGTTTAAAAAACACATCCCTCACCACACCCTTTCTATACATAAAAAAAACCGCAGACTTTAAAAGCCTGCGGTTTTTTCAACATCACTTCAAACTAAATGGTGCCAGAGACTGGACTCGAACCAGCACGGATTACTCCACTACCCCCTCAAGGTAGCGTGTCTACCAATTTCACCACTCTGGCAAACAAACTACTCTGCTGCTGGCAAAGTATCTTCAGATGGCTTACTTGTAACACCCTTCAACGTAGCAGGATCAAAACCTACAGGTGCATCTTTTTGAGCATCGGCAGACACCTGATTCACAACCGATGATACCTGTTCAACCACCGAACCTGCTTGCTGCTGGGTAAAAAATGCCAACGACAAACTTGTCATCATAAATACAGCGGCCAAACCACCCGTTGCTTTACCCAAAAAAGACCCCGAACCTCGGCTACCAAACAAGGTTTGTGCGCCACCACCGCCAAAAGACGATCCCATATCGGCACCTTGCCCACGTTGAATCAGCACCACGCCAATCAACAGTACGGCCACCAAAAGGTGCACTGCCATCAACACTGTTTCCATGTCTTATCTCCTCAATCTTCAGCGCTATTCGCTGCTTCAATAATTTGCATAAACGAATCCGCTTTCAAACTCGCTCCGCCCACCAATGCGCCATCCACACCCTCACACGCCAACAGCTCTTCCGCGTTCGCTGGATTCACACTGCCACCATACAAAACGCGACAATCATGCCCCAAACGCTGTAATTCAGTATGCACAAATGCATGCGTTTCCTTCACTTGATCCACACTGGCTGTTTTGCCTGTGCCGATGGCCCAAACAGGCTCATATGCAACCGTCAGTGCTGGTGCGCCCGTCAAACCTTCCAACACGCTCAACTGCTCTTTTAATACGGCATGGGTTTGACCGCCTTCACGCTCTTGCAAATGCTCACCAATACATAAGATTGGTTCCAAACCATGTTCCCATGCGGCATCCATTTTTTTACGAATCAAGGTGTTGCTTTCATGTTGAATATCACGGCGTTCTGAATGCCCTAAAATCACATAATGACAGCCCGCATCACGCAACATGACGGGCGAAATAGACCCTGTGTATGCACCGCGTGCTTCACAATACATACTTTGGGCACCCAAACGCACATCTTTCTCTTCAAAAGGTTTTTTCAATGAGTGCAACAATGTAAAAGGCGGCATCAGCGCCACTTCTACATGCTCAGGTGCAGGATTTACCGCCAAGTCACGAATGAAATCCAAGGACTCTTGCAGTGTGCCATTCATTTTCCAATTTCCAGCAATCAAACAACGTGTTGAACCCGTCATATCACCCTCCATTCAGCAACCATCGTGAAAAACGGTCGCGAAGTGTAAAAAATACTTGGCGTAAGGCAAGAGAAAGACTAAAAATCAACATTTCAGGAGATTTCATTCACAGTGATTTTGGCAACAAAGCAGCGATCAACATCTCTTCCAAAACTTCAGGGCGGTAGGGCTTTTGAATATAGCCCGCCAAATCAATATCACCCAAACCTTGCAAGGTTTGTTGCTCTTGATATCCCGAAGATAAAAAAACTTTCACATCAGCATTCATTTCTTTTAGCAGCTTAAAACATTGCAAACCATTCATTTTTGGCATGGTCACATCCAACAACACCGCTTGAATATCAGCTTGGTGCTGACGATATACTTCCACACCCGCTGCACCATCTTCCGCAACCAAGGCTTCATAACCAAAATCTTCCAACATCATCACCACGGTTTCTCGAATCATCTCATCATCGTCAATCACCAACACCGTTCCCATCGCATTCGAGGGCACAAGCAGTACAGGCTCCACATCCTTTTTAGGCATAAAAAGCATCTGACCCACAGGTAAAAACACACGAAACCGCGTCCCCTCACCTTTCTTACTACGCACACTTAAACATCCTTTGTGCGCACGGACTATGCCCAACAAGGCACTCATACCTAAGCCTCGACCCGTAAATTTCGTCGTAAAAAAGGGTTCAAATATACGCCCCAACACATCTGCATCCATCCCACATCCATCATCTGACACTTGCAAGCACACATAATCATCTACCAAACGCACATCAGGTTCACCCACAGCCGCCTGCAAATCTTCGGGTAAGATCTTCTTCATACTTGTTTTCAGTGCAATGTGACCAGCATTCATACCATCCATCGCTTCCGATGCATTGATGACCAAGTTCATTACCAACTGTTGCATTTGTGCTTCATCCGCATCAACCATGGGCAGGTTGGCATCCAAATCATAGGATAGATCCACACCAGCACCAATACTTACTTCCAACAAAGAGGCTATACTTCGACTCAAGTCTGTCATGTTCAAAGAACGCACTGCTATTTGACCCTGCCCTGCGTATGCTAACATTTGACTACATAACAAACTGGCTTTTTCCGAAGCCATGACGATCCGCTGCAAATGCAAGGATACATCGGTATCAGTTGGTAATTTACACTGTATTAAGCTGGCATTACCCAAAATAGTTGCCAAAATATTGTTAAAATCATGCGCCACACCACCCGCAAGCACACCCAATGATTCAAGTCGCTGTGTATGTTCCACTTGATGCTGCATACGTTCTTTTTCCGCTTCGGCTTCCATTCTTTCACTGGCATCAATGGATAAACCCACAACCCCCAAGACTCCACCTTCATCATCCAAGACTGGCGCTTTGATAATATCAAACACATGTACCTTTCCATCCACACATGGAATGTACTCCTGCGTCACAACCTTTTGTTTGCTTTGAATACAAGCTTGATCCGAAGCACTACAGGAAACCGCCATATCTTTGGGCAATAAGTCTACATAAGCATACGCTGCCACAAAAGTCTCCTCTGAAATACCCATCGCATCAGTAAAGGCTTTGTTAATCAATTGAATGGAGCCATTCAAGTCACTCATCCAAATACCAATCGGTGCATGATCCAAAATAATGCTCATTTTTCGTTTTTCTTGACGCAGTTGTATGGTCGCCTGTGTTCTATCTGTAATGTCGCGTACAATTAACAAGCTGGCTGAAGCAGCTTTATACTGAACAGGAATCCCCGTCACTTCCGCCCAGAACGCTGTGCCATCCAAACGAATGAAACGCTCTTCGATCAACGGCACGGGTTCACCTTCAAACAACTCTTTTTTCATACGCTCAGCCACGATTTTATGATAATTTGGGTGGACAGATTCCAAAATAGGCTTCCCTAACAGTTCATCCATCACTTTGGCACCCATCAACTTCAGCCCTGCCGAATTCGCAAAGCACCAAGCTCCGCCTTGATGCACAAGCACAGCATCGGGCGAGCATTCTACCAACTGGCGGTACTGTGCCTCACTCGCTTTCAAAGCAGCTTCGGCACATTTTTTCGCCGTGATATCACGCGCCACACCCAATACAGCCAGATCCCCATTGAAAAGAATACGAAGCGATGATATTTCAACATCAAACATTTCCCCCGAAGCTGAAATGTAACGTACCAATTCTCCCCTAATCACCGCGTCATGTTCCATAATATCTTGCACACGTTGCGCCACTAACAATAAATCATTGGAATGAATATGCTTGGCGACCTCAACGCCGATAACACCTTCTGCTGTCATACCCATACGCTCCAACATATAAGTATTCGCAAACAATATTTTGCCTTGACTATGAATAAAAATACCAATGTCCGCGATGTCTACAAAGTGTCGCCACATGGCTTCACTCGCCACCAGCTCCGCCGTTTTATGACGCAGCACTTTGCGCGCATATCGCAAACTCAAAGCAGCCAGAACCAACAAAACAAAGAGTATTGCACCCAGTAACTGCCAAGCATGTGACTCCAACCACACCTCTTCATCACTTAAGTGATCTACATCATACAAAAAATCAGACACATCAAATGGCTTGTCCAACCAACCCAAGCGCACAAATGTTTTGATCATCAAGCTCAAGCGATGCTCGCTAATATAGCCCACATCCACACGATCCCAAGCCAATAATGGCAGCAATGCATTTGCTTCATAAAGTAATTTATAGTCGTTTAAGTATGAATACTACATTATGTTGCTGTCACCCTCGAATCCTTGTGTCGAGGGTCTATTGATAGATTCCAGACACAAGTACTCTGGAATGACGGTGGTTTAATACTTGAATCACTATATCATGCGATAAGTGCTGTGTATTGTATTTTTTTGAATCAAAGCGATGGCTTGCTCTGGCTGCAACATCGCATCTCGCCAGCCTTTTTTCGTCGCCTTCACAAAGGCTCGCACAGTTTGAGGGTATAAAACCACCTCATCTTCCGATGTTAATAAAAAATCATCATAAAAATCAATACCAATGTCTCTAGGATGTAAGATACGGTATGGCACTCCCATCTGATCCAACGTATAAGGTTCATTACTTAGGTAAGCACTCATCCCATCCACAGTACCCCGTTGCAGTGACTCAATCACATACGCATCATTCTGTTCAACTGTCACATCATCTACATGAACACCCGATGCCTCCAAAGCAGCCCGAATTTCACCATACTTCAAACCTTCACTCAACATCAAACGATGACCCGACAGCTCTGAAAAATGCCGAATGCCAGAGTCTTCTCGTACAATAACTACTTTCGGTGAATGCTGGTACAACGCCATCAAAATGCGTATTTTTTCACCTTTAACATAAGCCAGCATATCTGATGTTTCCCCAACAGCATAGCGGTGTCTACCTTGCTTCAAAAACTTTGTTGCATGCTCACTGGGTTCACCCTCTAAAATTTCAACATCCAAACCCACATCTCGATAATAACCCTTTTCCAGTGCCATATAATAACCTGCAAATTGAAACTGATGCTTCCACTTCAACTGCAATTGAATATGTATGGGTGCAGATTTCGCCACAAAAGGCGACATCAACAAACCCAACAAACAAATAAAAAACACCCGCATATGCACACTCCTCTCTCACGTCGAAAGCTTGGCACACCCAACCCTAAAATCCAAATAGGATCATCTCGTTAAATAGCCGTGCTATTCTCCTCATTTCAAGCTACAAACCAATAATCACACTGCTATCTCACAACGATTCCCTAAGCCCGCAGACTCCCAAGCGATACCCCAGTACCACACCTTGTCCTCATCATCATTTCCCTAACTCAACAATGCGCGTAAGCTTTGCCACCTTTTTAAGACCAAGAAGCTAGAAAACTGATCGACTTAAACAGACCCCACTCCACCTACTAAGGATTTATATTTATGATTGAAGTTTCATTCTTTGGCGCATTTATTGCTGGTTTATTATCTTTTTTATCACCGTGTGTTTTGCCGCTTGTCCCTGCCTACCTCTCTTATATTAGTGGCGTTTCAGTTGATGCACTACGCAAACGAGAAAACCAAAAATATGCTGTTCGCCGCACAGCCATCATCCAATCACTTTGGTTCATTCTTGGCTTTAGTCTTATTTTTATTGCTCTGGGCGCATCGGCTACCTTCCTTGGACAGTGGCTGCTAAGTCATATGAATATTCTGGCAAAAATTGCTGGCGGTATTATCTTTATTTTTGGTTTACATTATACTGGCTTGATTCGCATTCCATTTTTACTCATGGAAGCCCGAGTTGATACAGGCAGCATCAATGCTCGCAGTGGCTTGGGAGCGATGCTTTTGGGTTCTGCTTTTGCCTTTGGCTGGACACCCTGTATTGGCCCCATTTTAGGCGCTATTCTTGCAGTTGCAGGTGCGCAACAAGATATTTCACACGGCATCATTTTATTGGCTCTATATTCAGCAGGACTCGGCATTCCTTTTTTACTCGCCGCCCTTGCCACGGATGCTTTTTTAAATTGGTCACAACGGTTTAAACGTCACTTACACATCATTGAAATCACATCAGGTATACTGTTAATGGTCGTAGGCTCACTTATTTTCTTGGGAAGCTTCAGTATTTTATCGGGATTTATCATTGAATACATGCCTTGGCTCAGCAATATTGAAGCAACATTCAGCGGATAAGGGTAAAGAAGTTGACCCCACAGCAAGCCCATGTTTCAATTGGAAGTATGGACACGCAAGAGAACCAACAACAGATCGAATCCCGAATCACCACCCTCCAAGCACACCTCAGCACCATCGCACAACACTTGGATAAGGTCATCACCGAAAACAAGCGTCTGCGTGAAGTCGTCCGCTTGGCAGAAAGTGAACTACGCAAGCGCAGAGATCGCGTTCAGAATTTGGAGCAAAAATTAGAAAACTTACAAACGAACGACACTGAAAATTTTGCCAACAATGAGAGTAACCATGGCGCATCATAAGGTTGACATCACCCTATTGGGGCAAAAAATTTCTATCCGCACCGATGATGCCCCCGAAGAAGTCCTACTTGCGGCTCAAACCGTACAAGAACAAATTGATGAGTTACGCGCTGCGGGCATGACAGCAAGCAGCGACCGTTTACTTTCACTTGTTGCCCTAAACTTAGCGGGGCAGCTGCTGCGAAAAGATGAATCAGGACATGCTAATTTAGAACACATTATTTCTTCGCTTGACTCTGTCGTCCAACAAGCGGAAGGTTTAGCCAAAGTACCCCTGCGCTGAGCGAGTGGCCTTATGTTGCCTGAGCCGATGCATGTCGATTGGGAGCTTGTCTATACTGATGGTGTGAATGCCGCTTGTCCGGGATACCTAAAATCAGTGTGCGGCGCCCCCCTCGTGTTCGAGGGTTCGACGACTTACCGCCAATACGCCAGAGTGGGGGTACTTTCCCTTCT
Organism: Mariprofundaceae bacterium; assembly: GCA_030950925.1. Classification (GTDB taxonomy): domain Bacteria; phylum Pseudomonadota; class Zetaproteobacteria; order Mariprofundales; family Mariprofundaceae. The sequence goes on along the minus strand of JAUZQO010000007.1, from coordinate 30,405 downwards.
ATAAAGGCACCACCACAAGCATGACAACAAAATCACACTTACGCCAACAATGCATTGAACATCGGCAAAGCTTAAATCCAGCACAGAAAATGATTTTCTCCCAACGCATTCAACAACACCTAGAACACTTTATACACACATTTTTCACACATCAAAGCTTGGATATTTTATGCTACCAATCCTTGCCTTCCGAAGTATCTACTGCTGATATTTTTCACCAAGCACCCCACCACTACTATGCACCTGTCACCCATCAATCAGGACACATGCATTGGCAACATATCACCCCAAAAACACAATGGCAGACAGGCAGCTTTCACATATCTGAACCCATGCATGGACACGTTTGGAAACCCAGTAAAACACCCGCTTTGCTCATTTCTCCGCTGGTTGGGTTTGACACCGCAGGCAACCGTATTGGCATGGGAAAAGGCTACTTTGATCGTTGGCTTGCCGATCATCAACATGCCTTGGATCACATCATTGGTCTGGCATTTTCTTGCCAAGCATGTGCCAATATTCCTATTGAAACCCACGATATACCCCTACACACAGTCATCACAGAAGAAGGATGGATTACATGTCAGAACAACACATAAACCTATTGGTTATTGGTGATATCTTAGGAAAAGCTGGACGCAAAGCTCTACGCGATCACCTACCTCGCCTCATTGACCAGCATTTGATTGATTTTGTGGTTGCCAATGGTGAAAATCTTGCAGCAGGCTTCGGTACAACACGCAAGGTCGCCGATGAGGTCTTTGATTCAGGTGTTCATGTTCTCACCAATGGCAACCACTGCTGGGATCAACGTGATTTCATGAAAACCATTGATGAAGATGAGCGCTTTGTTCGCCCTGCCAACTTCTTTCCTGAAGCTCCAGGGCAAGGCTGGACGATTCAAGAAACAGCAATGGGGCATCCCGTGGCTGTCATCAACACCATTGGACAAATTTTTATGAGTGGCACTTGGAATTGTCCCTTTGAAGCAGCGGATCAAGCCCTTTCGGAAATACCTTCCGATGTTAAAGTCATCTTGATGGATATACATGCCGAAACCACCAGCGAGAAAATGGGCATGGGCTGGCATTTGGATGGACGTGTTTCTTTTGTTTACGGCACTCACACGCATATCCCCACCTGTGACGAAATTATTCACAGCAGCGGCACTGCATATCAAACCGACATTGGTATGACTGGCTCATACCAATCCATCATTGGTATGAAAAAAGAGGGAGCATTACACCGAATGATTACCCGTCTACCACAACGCTTCGAGGCTGTGGATCGTGGTGCCACCATTTTTGCAACCCTATTAAGCTGCGATTTGCACACTGGAAAAACCATCCGCATTCAACGCATCAAGGTGGATCCCAGCAGCTAACCCAAATGATTTGGGCATAAATCACCGCATAAGCCACTAAGGAGCCACTGACTTTCGATTGCCAAACCATGCATCTGGTAGATTTAAAAAGCGATCAATCACCCCCGAACTCGGGGCACCAGCATCTTTGGGCGATACACCATCCACTTGTGCATCGGCAACAGGTCCGTACACATGGTAAGCCCGTCGAAAAATAGAATGCCCGCTTCCACCCAAAACATAGCCCAAAATCGGCAATTTTGTTAATACCGCATCCAAATTCTGAAAAGGCTGCGCCACCAACATGACATCCACATTCCCAACATCTAGGTCAAATGTTCCTTGACCTGCAAGTTGGACTGCCGATGAGTCCAATGCCAAACGTTGAATATGCATGTCATGGTTGTGCAGTGTCGATTCCACTTGCAAATGCTCGTACACCAAACCTTTACGTGTTAAGTCAGGGCGGCGTGCCAACAAAAGGCGCGGCAAGTCTGCCCAACTCAATACCGCTAAGAATTTAGTCAATGTACCACCCTTTAGGATCTCACCATCCCTTGAATGAATACGCAGCCGACCCCGCAAACCTTGCCACCAAGGTTCATCTCGAAAAAGGAAGCCTTCCCCCAGTAATACTGCATGCATTTTTCCACCTTCCAACAAGGTGGATAATTTTGCATGCTGCATCAAAGATCCCAGCGAACCATCCAATATTGCATAGCCTTGCCACTTCATCCCACCCAATGTTTCGGGTGTAAGCAGTGCCGATATTAAAATTCGATCCCGTTGCATGAGTGCTGTGAGATGGTGAATATCAATCTTTCCACCCTCTAACACATTAAAATAAGCCTCGACATCCTGCAAAGACAGTGCTTTAGAGGTGATACGCGATGCCTTCACCTGAGATGCCACACGCTGATTCGATGACATATCCAAATGCACTGCTTGCATGCGCGTCTTATTCCATTCAAATTGATCAATATCCGCCCATATATGCCAAGAACGTCGCTGCAACCCCTCACCTCTGGGTGCATGCTTGGGCAAAGCCTGTCGATTCAGGTAAGCTCCCTTCATATTCACCTGCCAAACGCCCTTATCCAAAGGTAAATAAAGCCTTACATTTCCATCCACAGCATCCGTTTTAAGGTTTGAAATATTCAGTACAATCCGCTGTAAACTCACCTCACCATACGCATCCAACTGTAATGGCGCTTGATGACTACTGATGTGGGTTAATTGAAAGGTTTTTTCCGACATCACACCTTGATAATGAAGTTTCCATGGCTGATTTTGTTGCTTATGCGAACCGAGTAGATTCTGCCAACTGGCAGCATCCAAATTCAAATCACCCATCCACTGATGTCCATCAAAACCCACGCTTGCCTGCCACTCCCCTTGCGCTGATTCAATGGGCAATTGATAACGCTTTACCCATGTGTTTAATGCCCCATAAATATCTCCATTCAGTTTTTTTAACGACCAAAGGCTTGCATCACTTTCATTTTGGAGCAGTGAAAAGCTGACAGACGCATTCAAATCATCGTCATGTCCATATAGTTTTTTACCGATTAAGCCAAGTTTCATATCCCAGGTCAAATCACCTGAATCCAACCAAAGAGGATGTTCATATAAACGAACATACCAAGCTTTCTTCGGCTTAAAATGCGTTGAAAGTTCCGTAAAATCACCCGAACTTGGTAGCCAGCGTAAGGAAAAATTTGTTTGAGCAGGTGCATCCGAGAGCCATGCGAATGTTGACGATGTTTTGCTTGAGGCTTGTGGTGATGCCCAAGCTTGGAGTTTAGCAACATCCACATCCCCATGACCTTTCACATGAATGGCAATGTTATCCCAAGGAATCCACAATGTGCCTTGCACTTGGCCGATGCCCTGCGGTAGCCATGTTTGATCAATCGTAGCCTGCAAGCCACTTTCATTTAAATCCACATGACCTTGGGTATGTCGTAAGGCACCCTTCTTCCCCAGTGAAATATCAGCATCATAGACATCACCTTGCACCCGATAATGCAAATCCTTCCATGATGAGGCATCTGGTATATGTGGAAAATTCCGCCAAGGCAATGTAAGACGAACATTCACACCCTTGGCAACGCCTCCATGCATATCATCCAACCAGTGATGCCATGCCACATCATCATCCAATGGCTTCAACCATGACCACAACAAGGGCATATTCAGATATGATAATTGAGCTTTTAAAGTCAGTATACCTTCTTCCCAACTCAAGTTTATAGAGGCATTATTTTTCGTTTTCAACCACCTTACATCCTGCAACTGCCATTGAATCGGCAAACCTTTTGAAGATAAACGACATGAAAATTTTCCCGCTATCGTATCAACGGGTATATATAATGATGCGCTTTCCAAGTGTATGACCGAAGCATCACCACCTTCTAACAGCCAGCTACCCTGCCAAACTTTCTGTTGATGGCCAGTCTGACGATGAACATCAACAGTCCCCGATAGTTTTCCATGCATCCAGTTTCGCCAAGCCTTGGGCAGTGCCTCCAAACTCTGAAAGTTTACATGCACACTATCGACCTGAAGCGCCTGATCATAATGCAGTAAGGCTTGAAAACTTGGTGTATTCAGGCGAACTTCATGCAATGATGGTAATAATTGCATGGCTTGAATGTGTAAATCTGATGATTCTTTCTTCCAAGCCCAATGCACATGCACATCATCAAGCTCAACCTTTATCGGCATCCATGCTAACCCGCTTGAACCTTCAGCATGAACAAGCTGAACATTCGCATCACCACCCTTGATATGGATGGATTTTAGCCACAAGTTTCCTTTCAATAAATTCGATAGCGAAAGTCGAACTTCAAAGCGAGTATTTTTCAATGACAGTCCCACATCATCCCGAGAAAAGCTGGAGTGTTTGGCTATAATCCCAACATTCCAGCCCCATGTCCAAGACAATTCTCCCAAATTGACCGATGATAAATTCAATTCTTGTTGAACAATCATTTCCAATTCAGGTTGCAAGCGTTTGATATCAGGAAAAAATTGATACAATATCAGTAGCGTTCCCGCAAAGAACAACATCAACAATAAAAAAACGCGCCAACATGTCGTTAGCGCGTTTTTACAATATGTCATCAAGAACACTTGCTTTAGGCAATCAACAACAAACTATGACTTGCTAGAAGTACCTTTCATTCGCCTTACTTTCTTTTTTAACGCATCTAACAAACCAACAAAGCCATTTCGCCTCAACGATGATTTGAAATCTTTACGAAACGTCCCAACCAAACTTACGCCTTCAATTTTAATGTCGTACACCATCCAACCATGGGCTGTTTGATGCAAACGGTAAGCAACAGGCGTACTCTTATTCGCGCCCACCACCCGTGTTTTCACACGTGCTTTGTTCTTTCTAAATTCAGCATCATCATACTCAATGGTTTGGTTTTTATATGCAGCCAAACGATTACCATAGGTATATTCTAATAAATCACGAAAAACCGCTGTAAACGCGGCTTGCTGTTCTGCTGTTTTTTTCTTCCAAGAACGCCCGACACTACGACGGGCCATTTCAGCGTAATCAAAGCGACCTTCGACTTGCTGACGAATCGCCATACGATCTTCATCTGTCAATGCACCCGTACTGGTACGTTCTCGTAGAACATTCACAATACCGCCCACAGCAGCTTGGACAACGGCTTTGGGTCCATTATCTTCAACCCCCATTGAGAAGGCAGGTATTGCCAACATGCATATTCCAACCCACATTGCTTTCATTGTTTTACCCATATTCATCTCCTTACTCAACTTCGAGCCATGATATTTTAATCAAAATTATCGCCCGCTACCAAGCTGCAATCATTACTCTTTCCCTTGGAAAATATACTTACTAATTAAATCTTCAATATTGATGGCAGATTCTGTCTCCTCTATCTCATCACCACTCGCCAACACTGCATCATCAGCCCCTTGTGACATGCGAACATAACGCTCGCCAATAATGCCCTTGGTGCGAACCGCTGCAATTGCATCCGTGCTTAAATGCACATCATTTTGAATTTCCATATGAATAACGGCTTCGCTATCATCATTCAAAGCAATCGAAGATAAGCGACCAATGGATACACCAGCCATCATCACATCAGCGCCCACACGCAAACCACCAGCATCATCAAAGGTTGCACTTAATGTATACCCCGATGTTCCCATACCACCAATTTGCCCCAACTTAATGGCCATCCATGACATCGAAAGCACACCCACCAAAACAAATATTCCAACAATAACCTCAACCTTGCGATACGACTGCATGATTCCTTCTCCTCACCTTGTTCATATTTTTATAAAAAAATCGACGACAGTACATAATCCAAGATTAAGATACTCACAGAACTCACCACCACGGCTTGCGTTGTCGCCTGTGCCACCCCTTCTGTCGTTGGTTCAGCCCGATAGCCCATATAGGTACAAATCACACCCACCAAAAAGCCAAACACCAAGGCTTTCAACCAACCTGCATACAAGTCCATCGGAATAACCTTGGCGACCATTTCACCTGTAAAAGCACCTGCATTTACCCCCAACAACTCCACACCCACCACATAACTCGCAGCCAAACCAATCACATCAAAAAGAGATACCAACAACGGTAATGCCAAGGTCGTGGCGATAATACGCGGTAAAATAACACGTGCATGTGGATTGATGGCCATCATTTGCAAGGCATCGAGTTGTTCTGTCACCCGCATAATACCAATTTCGGCGGTGATACTCGATCCCGCTCGTCCGACAAACATCAAGGCTCCCAACACAGGACCAAGTTCGCGTAAAATAGACAAAGCCACACCTGAACCCAACAAGGATTCTGAACCAAATTTTGCCAGTGTATAGTAACCTTGCAATGCCAATACCATGCCCGTAAAAGCACCTGTAATCGCCATAATAATCAACGACCCCACACCCAAAGCATACATTTGCAACATAAAATGCTTGCCTTGCCAAGGTCGCTTAAAAAGGTGTGCCAAAGATATTGCACTCAATACCGCTGCATCACCAAATTTTTCAATGGACTGTAAGCACCAACGCCCAAGCCCACCCAACATTTGAAACATCGCGGGTTGTTTGTTTACAGTACTCATGATGACATCCTCACCGTGCCAGGCTTATGCATCAAATCATCGACAAAAGCCGTTTCACTACGAGAAAAAGGAATCGGACCATCGGGACGACCTTCAATAAATTGCACCACGCGAGCATCATCGCTGTTACGAATCATGTCCGATGTCCCTTCAATAATAACTTCGCCTTGCCACAACAGAATCACATGATCCGCGATTTCCAAGCCTGCATGTACATCATGGGTCACCACAATGGATGTCATTTTAGCTTTTTTGGTTAAATCCGAAATCATATTGGAGATGACACCCGCAGAAATAGGATCCAAACCTGATGTTGGCTCATCAAAAAATACCACTTCAGGATCCATCGCAATCGCACGGGCAAAAGCCACTCGCTTTGCCATACCACCCGATAATTGAGATGGCATCATATCTTCAAAACCACGCAAGCCCACTTGTTCTAATTTCATTGTCACCATGGTTTGAATAATGACATCATCCAAATCTGTATGTTCTCGCAAGGGAAAGGCAACATTTTCAAATACACTCAAGGAATTGAGAAGCGCAGAATATTGAAACACCATGCCCATTTTGGCTCGCAACTCATAAAGTCGCTTTTGTTTGATACCCACAAGGCTTTCATCACCAAAGTAAATATTGCCTGATGTTGGGCACTCCAAGCTTGCCAACAAACGCAGTAGTGTCGTCTTACCAGAACCTGAACCACCCATAATCACCGTGGTCTCATGCGGCTTGATACGAAGGTTCACATCATCTAAAGCAGTAATGTGACCAAATTTTCGGGTTAAATGCTCAGTACGAATCATGGCAAGAATATAGTCGATAATATGACAAACAAAAGGTCAAACTGCATTCAAGTCCTCCATAGTTTTCTGTACATAAACAATTGCCTGCGCACAAGCGTCATGTAAATCAACATCTTTGGCTAAATATGCAGCAAGCGATGATGCCAAACGACACCCCGTGCCATGTAATTGAACGTCACTCCATGCCTGTTTGGGATGTGAAAACACATCACTTTCACCATCCACACTCACCCACACATCGCGCAATACATCGGCTGAGCCATGCCCTCCTTTTAACAACACAGAACAGCCCAAATCATTCACCAATTGCCGAGCCGATACCACAGCATCCACAACATCAGCCTTTAACAGAACCGATGCCTCACCCAAGTTTGGGGTCAATAATGTTGCTTGTTGAATCAAGGTATGTTTTAACGTGTCAAGCGCGCCTTCATCCAACAAGCTGCGCCCACTGCTGGATACCAAGACAGGATCGACCACCAAGGGTTTACCAGCATGGTATAAATCCAAACATGCTGAAACAGTGGCAATATGATCAGCATCCAAAAGCATGCCTGTTTTCACGGCTTGCACATCGTACACATCAAAAATGGCATGCAATTCCGCATCCAACTGTGCCAAAGAAACAGGCTCAATGCGTGTAATCACCTGATGATTTTGTGCCGTTAATGCCGTGATAGCACTACACCCCTGCACACCCAAATCATGAAACACCCGCAAATCCGCTTGAACCCCTGCACCACCACAAGAATCTGAGCCACCAATCGTTAAACAGACAGGTAAGCGACTCATGCCACTTCCCAAGCTTGCAGTAAATCTTTCGTTCGTTGTTGCACATCTTCAACATCAAACAAGCCTGAAATAACAGCCGCAGATGTCGCACCCGCTTGTTTCACCTGAGCGATATTGTCTAAGGTGATACCACCAATGGCGCAAATATTAACATCAGGGAACATCTGCCTTGCCTTTTGCAAGCGAGGCAAACCCAAAACAGGCACATCAGGCTTGCTTTGACTGGCAAACACTGCCCCGAAAGAAACATAATCTGCACCTTGTTGCAACGCCAATTTGGCAAACACTGCATCGGCGCGACATGTCACCCCAATCAACATGTTTTCACCCACTTCATCACGAACTGCTGCCAGGTTGACCACGTCATCACGCCCCAAATGTACACCATCCGCCCGCACTTCCTTTGCCCTTTGCACGGAATCATTGACGATAAAGCAAACATCATACGATGATGTTAATTCACACAATGCTGCTGCACGTTTCAAAGCCCGTTTATAGCCTGATTTTTTATCACGGAATTGAAGGATTTGAAGCCCACCTTTCAACGCTTCTTCCGCCTTTAAAAGCAAATCTTTCGTGGATAAGTCCGCAGGTAAAATACCATAAAGACCCGTTATGTTTGATTTCATGCGTCCAAAAGTTTTAACAAGTCCGTAAAACGAGGCAATGACATCACACGTTCTGCATATTCTTCGGGCACATCTTGATAGCCATGTTCCGCAAATGCGACTGTATGACATTGGGCTGCAAAACCCGCTTCGACATCAAAGCGTGTATCACCTGTCATCACCGCTTCTGAAGGCTCAATACCCATCGCACGGCAGCATTCAATCAACATATCTGGCGCTGGTTTTTTGGCGAAACCATCTTCAGGCGACAATGCCAAGGTCATATAATCATCCAAAGCCAAGGCTTGGGTCACTTTCACACGCGCTTTGGCAGGTTTAGCTGTGACAATACACATCGGCAAGCCCTTGGCTTGAATCGCATCCAAGGTTTCTTTAACGCCATCAAACATGCGACCAAAATCCGCAGGGCTTTGCTCATAAAAATCTGCAAACGCATGGTACATCGCCATGGTTTCAGGATGATCCATCGGCTTACCCAAGACATTGGAGGCCAATTTTTGTGCACCTCCACCCACATGCGGCTGTGTTTCTTCAAGCGTCATTTGAAAATCATAACCTAACTTTTTCAATGCGCGATTGGCATTGGCTTGAATATCGGGAAGCGCATCAATCAATGTTCCATCCAAATCAAAAATAAATCCTTTAATAGACATTACGTCCCCTTTTTAACAACTGTTTTTAAATATAGGTCAACCAAGCTTCATGCTCAGGGCTACGCCCATGTACCACATCAAAATATTTACTTTGTAATTCCTCGGTAATGGTGCCACGTGTTCCTGAACCAATGGTACGACCATCAAGCTCTCTAATCGGTGTTACTTCTGCTGCTGTACCTGTAAAAAAGGCTTCATCTGCCACATACACTTCATCACGGGTAATACGTTTTTCACGCACCTCATAACCAGCTTCATTCGCCAACTGCATGATGGTTGCACGTGTAATGCCATCCAAAGCGCTGGTCAACTCAGGTGTATAAATCACCCCATCGCGCACCAAAAAGAAGTTCTCACCCGATCCTTCGGCCACCATACCATCCACATCAAGGAACAGTGCTTCATCATAACCATCGCGTACCGCATCAGCCAAACCCAACATGGAGCTAATATAGTTGCCATTGGCTTTGGCTTTACACATGGCAATATTGACATGATGACGGGTGAATGAGCTGGTACGAATCCGAATACCCTTGGTGATACCCTCATCACCCATGTATGCGCCCCATTTCCATGCAGCAACCATCGCATGTGACTTCAAATTATCCGCACGTAAGCCCATGCCTTCGGCGCCATAAAACACCATCGGACGCAAGTATGCGGAATCCAAATCATTGTCGCGTACCGCTGCCAGTTGCGCAGCATTGAGTTCATCTTTGGTAAAAGGCATGGACATATTCATAATTTTTGCAGAGCGAAACAAACGATTCGTATGTTCTTCTAAACGAAAAATCGCCGTACCTTTTTCAGCATGATAGGCACGAACACCTTCAAACACACCCATACCATAATGCAGGGTATGCGTTAGCACATGCACTTTGGCTTCACGCCAAGGCACCATTTTACCATCCAGCCAAATCACACCATCCATATTTTCAAAACTCATACGAAGCACCACCCAACCATTAAATTATTGACACCAATATTAGCGATACAAACAAAGGTATGCTGTTTGCTCACTCACTTGCACTGTAAAACTTTTATTGGCAGACACCTCAAAGGATTCTCCTGCTTCAAATGTTTGCCAAACATCGCTCACTGGCAATTGCACGCGCAAGCTTCCTGAAATAAACTGCATGACTTCCAAGCACGATGTGTTAAACACATACTCACCCTCTGCCATCACACCCATCGTTGCCGAACCCTCTTCGTTTTCAAAGGCTAACGACTTTACCTTGCCATCAAAGTATTCGTTCACTTGAAACATATATTTATTCCTTAACAGGCAGTGTTAAATTTTCACCCACACGCGAAAACAACTCCTTGGCAAAACGCCGCGCCAACTTGGTATTCGACCAATGATTATTTTTATACACTTGGGCTACCGTATGAATTTCAAAACGGGTCACAATTTTGTCTACCCCATCATCATTTTTCATCGATTGATTCAACACACGCGTCACAAATCTGTAACGCACCGCCATCACACCACTGCCGCCGATGATACTTAAATAGTTCGCACTTTTTGAACGCTTACGCACCCAATCGGTGGTGATTGTACCACTGGCAGAATCCACACTTTGCACAGGAAGGTTTAAACCAGTCATGGCATCCAACACTGCCGAAAAAACATCCGCCGTAGATCGCTCATAAATTTTCGCATCCAAAGCAACTTGCTTCCCACTTATTTTTTTGGCAATACGTTTTGGCATTGTTTTAACCACAGCAATCTGTTCCGCATGTGGCATGTCCACCTTACCCAATAAACCAGGAGGAATATCCAAGGGAGGGCGCGACTCTGCAACGACTTTCTTCTCGACTGTAGAAGCCTTTCCTCCTTCACCCGAAGCCCAAAACAACTTGGTATCTTTATTCACACAACCCGCCAGACCCAACATAGCAACAGCAGTTGCACCGATTATCACAACATTGATTCGTTTCATGGAGAGGAATTTAAGCGATGACCATGCCATTGGTCAAGCCACGTTCGAGCAGCATCACGATTAAAGACATTCACTTCAAATAAAAAACACAAGAAACATCATTTTTCATACAGCATAATTGGGCAACAATACATTATTTTGTTGCATTAAAGTCACACCAAAAAGCTTAGATAACACCTTAGTATTAAACAAATCATCCCTGCTCCCAACACAAACATCACCCTTCCCGTTGATGAGAATTAAATGATCCGAAATCGCATAGGCCTGTTCTAAGTCATGCAAAATAACCACAATACTTTTTCCCTTAGAAGCTTCCTCTTTTAACATTCTCATACAACAAACTTGATGTTTTAAATCCAAGTGTGACGTTGGTTCATCTAGGAGCCAGATCGGAACATCTCTTAACATCAAAGCAGACAGTTCCACACGTTGCCGTTCGCCACTGGAAAGCTCCGCTAAACTTCTTTTCAACAAGCTTATAATATCAAAGACCAACGCTATGGATTGAATGGCTTGGGGAGAGTCCCCAATCAAACCCAATCTTTGCTCAACTGTTAAGCCAAACTCTGTTGGCGGCAAATCACCTTGCCATGCAAGTTTTTGTGTGATTGATTTTCTATCATCCGTGCATAAAGTCTTACCTATACACTCAATATGACCATTGACTGGTATCAATCCTGCCATGGCCAACAACAAGCTGGATTTCCCTGCACCATTGGGACCAAGAATAACCGTGATTTCACCAGCTTTGATGTCACAACTAAAATGAGAAAAAAGCACCTTATTTGCACGGGAAACTGAGATGTTTTCCAACGTCATCAATGCTGTCATTGAGAACGCCTCAATAACAAAAACAAAAAAACTGGGACACCCATCATCGCGGTAAGGATGCCAACAGGTAATTCAGCAGGCGCAATCACGGTTCGTGCCATAGCGTCTGCGAGCATCAATAAAATTCCACCACCCATGGCAGAAGCAGGCAATATAAAACGATGCAATGAACCAAACAATAAACGCATCAAATGGGGTACCACCAAGCCAACAAAACCAATCGTGCCTGCGGCAGTCACAGCCAAAGCTGTCACCACTGAAGCCAACAACAAAAGCCATTGACGCAACCGTTTAATATTAACACCCAACGCTTCTGCGTGTCGCTCTCCCAATAGAAGCATATCCAAGGAACGTGACAGCAACAAACCACAAAGCAAAGAACCAACCCATGCAAGCAACAGCAATGATATCGGCAAATCAGAATGCGATAAATCACCCATCATCCATGAAAAGGCGCGAAACAAACCTTGTGCAGGTAAAAGAGCAAGCAACAATGCCAAAATAGCCGACCAAAATGCCGCCAACACAACACCTGCTAAAAGCATTCGATTGGCTCCCAAGTTCGAAAAAAACATGATACAAATAATACCAAGCCAAGCCCCAATAAACGCCCCCGCTGACATCACCCATGTCGAATCAGGCATCAACATCAATCCCGCCACTGCACCTGCGGATGCACTTCCCGCAACACCCAGCACATAAGGTTCGGCCAACGGGTTGCCAAGTAACACTTGAAACCATGCACCTGCCAATGCCAATAAGCCACCCACAGCAAAAGCTGTTAATAAACGTGGCAAACGTAATTCCCACAAAATCATGGCATCTTGTCCACTGGCATTCAGCGGGTTGATCCATTGATCGCCCATACCAAGCCCCAACATAAAAACGCTGATAAGTATGGTTAAAGTAAGCGTCCACTTTAAAATCATGGGTGATGCACCTTTGTAAACAACTTCTGCAACGCTTCCAGCCCATCCATCAAGCGCGGTCCAGGGCGATGTAAAATATCAGGGTTGATAGCAAGCACTTGAACATGGGTATAGCCCAACCATTTTTGCCAAAATATGCGGCGTTCTTCAATGTTTCTGTGTTCAAGCGGAACGATAATCAACTCAGGTTTCGATCTTAACACCGATTCAACATTGATACGGGGGCTATCCATCGGAATATCAGCAAAGATATTGTAACCGCCAGCTTCATCAATCAGTGCGTTGATAAAGCTTAAACCACCCACGGTTAACAGCGGATCTGGCCATAACTCATAAAACACCCGTATATGAGCATCGGCGTGTTGTCGTACGTGTTGCAAACGTATGCGTTGTTTTGAAACCAATTTTTTAGCTTCTTGTTCATGCCCCGTGATTTGACCAAGTCGCAACATATCCTGAAAAATACCTTCAAAGTTTTTAGGATTTGAAACAATAATGGTGACCCCCATCTTTTCCAACTGCAATATCCCTTTAACATTACGGCTCATCACAACAGCAGCATCAGGTTTTAAGCGTAAGGCTGCCTCAACATGAATGCCCTGATAATTACCAACACGGGGTAATTTTTGGGCTGCTTCTGGATAATCACAATAATCAACCGCACCCACCATCTGTGATGATGCGCCGATGGCATAAAGCATTTCACAGGCGTGCGGTGCAAGTGCAAGAATACGTTCAAATTTCTCTGCTTGAGCAATATTGACCAACAATAGCGTGTAAAAAAAACATCCAACCAAAACAAATATTTTCATTGTAAGTGGAATACAATCGGCATGCGGTATAGCCCATTGGACAGTGAAATATGATTGATCTGTAGCAAACCACGGTAAGCGGCTCGATCCAAAACAGGATAACCACTGGAAGATTTCAGTGTAACTTTCCGAATAGATTTTTGTTGTATATCAAGCTGCAATTCAACCTTTCCTTGCCAACCATGTCTTCTGGCTTGTTTGGGATAATGGACGTTCATTAAAATACGCATTTGAAGTAATTTTGGTACTGTATTTGTGCCTTTGACGTGTTGATTGATGGCTATTTTGTTTTTTATACTTGCGTGGGAAGTATGAAAAATGTTTTGACTTGCATGATTGGGGCTTTGTTGAGGTTTATGCGCCACTTTGGGAGCCATCTGATCATTTTCTTTTTGTTTCACTTCGATAACAGGTGTTTTTTTGTTTTGAATGAAGCCTTGACTCAACCCTACGTGTGTTGTTTTTTTCGTATTTTTTTGCTGTTTTTTCTTATAAAACACTTGTTTTTTCACATGCTTTGCCATCATTTCACTATGCTCTTGCCTGTGATCTACAGCCTCTGCTTTTATTTGTCCAACCATCAACGCAATCTCCATGGGTTGTTGCTGAATAGGTGGTGACTTTGTTGAAGGTATCAAAACCCATAGCAAACCATGCAGACCAGTAGCCGCAGTGACTGCGGCTATCCATCGTACACCATGTTCACGTTTGAACATTAAAAATCAGAGCTTACACCACCATACCAAGAACGCCCCAGCACACCATAACCAGACACTTCTTGATATCGAACATTGCCTACATTTTCAACACGAGCCGTGAGTTTCCATTGCTTATTGATGGTATAATGCATGCGAATATCTGTTTTTTGATACGCTTTCATATATTTTTTATTGCCAGAAAATGAAAAGCGAGGACCAACAATATGCCATACCATTTCTGCATTCAGTTTTAAAAACGCCGAACCCATGGTAATACTTCCTGATTCTTTGGCTCTGCGAGCTAACCAATTTCCAGTGCTAGAATTTTTAGCATCCAAATACGTCCAGTTCGCCTGTAAATACGATGCTTGATAACGCATATTCGCAGAAATTTCCAAACCTTGTGTACGAGCTTTGCCAATGTTGCTTGGACTATAGAAAAATGTAGGAGAAGCCTGCCAAACAATCAGATCTTGGTAGTTTTGATGAAACCAAGTGGCATGGATTCCAGCCTTCATATCACTGTGCTGATACTGATAAGCAAGCCCAACATCCCAGCCCTTACTTTTTTCAGGTTTTAAGTTGGTATTACCTGCTGAAAATTTAGATGCTGGAAAATATAAATCATTCAGCGAAGGCACTTTAAAGCCCGTGCCATAATTCGCACTCACTTTTAAACTGTCCAAGGCGTGTAAAGCAACACCTAATTTATAGGTCGCCTGATTGGATGTTGCCGAGTTTTGATCATAACGCATGGAAGCATTGAAATTAGCCATACCCACAGAACCACTCAATGCCGCAAAACCCGCTGCTTGTGTGATAGCACGATTCAAATTGGCACTATTGCTGTAACCTTGACTGCGATACATATCGACACCTGTAAGCAGTGATAGCGCATCCCAATCGATATGATTTTGCCATGTCAGTTGATCTATTTGCGTGCGAAAATCTGAATTATTAAAGCCCCCAGCTGGATCATAGCCAACCACATCATCACTTGAACGTGAAAGTTGCAGGCTACTTTCAATGCTATCTGATATGGGATAAGTCCATTTCACACTATCCACAGACTGTTTGCTTTGACTCGTATAATTCAAAATATCTTTCAAAGGAAAACCACCATCCAAGCTTGTTTTTCCATTCACATGCCTTGCAATCAGCTCCAATTCACCTTTGCCAACAGGGAGATTAAGTTTTCCAGATAAGGTAAACTGGCGATAAGGGTCATTCTCTTTGCCTTTTGCTGCGGCAGAAACACTGGATGTACGCAAACCATTGGCTGTCAAAGCATAAGATATATTCGATGCGGTTTTTCCAAGCACACTGACCGCAGCAGAGGATGTACCATAAGAGCCTAGCTTTCCTGATATGTGCGTCTTTGATCCCCGTGTTCCTTTGCGTGTAAAAATTTGAATGACACCGCCCATAGCATCACCCCCATACAAGGATGATTGCGGGCCACGAACAATTTCAATTCGCTCAATATCTGCCGTCGATAAATTGGCCCAATCAAAACTACCTGTTGTTGCAGATCCTACACGCACACCATCGATAAGAACCAATGTTTGACCACTGTTTGCACCGCGTAAAAAAACGGATGTTGTTTTTCCTGCACCACCTGAAGATGCCACATCCATACCGACTTGTGATCGAAGTATATCCACCACCGTACTGGCTTGAGATTGCTCAATGTCTTGTCTGCTGATGACTGTTGTATCCGCACTGATTGTAGCTTGATTTTGCCCAACTCTATCCGCAGTAATCATGATTTTAGGTAATGTCTCCAGTGCTTGTACTGGACTGGCAAACAAACTTGCTGTTAATAGCATGGATATATTGATATGTTGATTCACTTTTTTCCCTTTGCACCCGCCGTGCATATTTATCATCAGGGTAGGTTAAAAGAAAAGAAGACGTACATGGTTTGCCACATGCAAAGAACAGAAGTGCGGCGAAGGCATACACGACCTGCCTCCCTCCGAGACCATCCTGTTTGGAACCCGTAAGTTCCGTGCTTCAGGCCGGTCTCCTGGCTCGTCTTCATCCGCAGCTATGATTCCTTCCCAGTTTCCCAGTGGAGTAACATAGCCTTGTCAGACTTACAGTAGCGGGGGCTGCGTTGGAATAGACTACTTAGAGCCGCACCAAACTTCCCGTTTCACCCGTGGTCTCACGACACTAAGGCACCTAAAACGCCGCGCACCTTATCCGTTCACCCCGTCAATGCAATCAAATCATTCATGACACGGGCATATTCAATCCATGAAAAGACATGCAGAAATCAAACAATGCCAGTGTGGCGAAGCAAGGCATCCACATTGGGTTTACGCCCACGAAAGCGAACAAAACCATCCATCATCGAACGACTTCCACCGATGGATAATATACAATCCTTAAAACGTTCTGCCGTTTCTGCATTCAACACGCCTTCTTCTTCAAAAGCTGCATAGGCATCCGCCGACAAGACTTCGGCCCATTTATAGCTGTAATAACCTGCTGCATAGCCTCCAGCAAAGATATGTGAAAAACTATTCTGAAAGGTATTGAATGTCGGTGGTGTAAAAACAGCCACTTCTTCGCGTATTTGATTCAAAAAATCTTGCACACTCATATCTGAAAGGGGGTCATATTCGCGATGCAAACGGAAGTCGAACAATGAAAATTCAAGTTGTCGCAACATTTGCATCCCTGATTGAAAGTTCTTCGCCGCTGTCATTCTGGCAAACAAATCATCAGGGATGGTTTCACCTGTTTCATGGTGCTTGGCGAATAAATCCAACACGTCGCGTTCCCAACAGAAATTTTCCATAAACTGACTGGGTAATTCCACCGCATCCCAAGCCACTCCATTGATACCCGACACACCGCGTGTATTCACTTGGGTCAAGATATGGTGCAAGCCATGGCCAAACTCATGAAATAAAGTCATCACTTCATCATGCGTCCACAATGCAGGCTTATCGCCAATCGGCGCATCAAAGTTGCACACCAAGTAAGCCACAGGCAATTGCAGTACGCCATCAGGCTTTTGCCAACGCACCACACATTCATCCATCCATGCACCGCCACGTTTGTGGGCGCGAGCATAAGGATCAAGGTAAAATGCGGCGATTTTCTCATGTTGTGTATCAAATACTTCAAAATAACGCACATCATCATGCCAAACTTCCGTTTCAGCTTGACGAATCACAATGCCATAAAGCTTTTCAACCAAAGCAAACATACCTGACACCACCGATTGTTCAGGAAAATAAGGCTTTAATTCCTCTTGAGAAATCGCATAGGTATGCACACGTAATTTTTCAGAAGCATAAGGGATGTCCCAAGCTTGCACATCATCCAAAGCCAAGTGTTTGGCTGAAAATTGACGTAAATCATGCAGCTCTTGGACTGCCATGGGCTTGGCTTTTTTTGCCAATTCATTGAGAAAATCGACCACTTCATCACATGTATCTGCCATTTTTGTGGCAATCGAGTAACTGCTATAACTTTCAAAGCCCAACAATTGCGCTTGTTCCTTTCTTAAAGCCAAAAGTTCATCAATCACAGACGAGTTATCCAAATGACCACTGCTGGCGCGAGAGCTGAAGGCTGTATACATTGTTTCACGCAAAGCACGCTTATCAGCATACTGCATGACAGGTAAATAAGACGGAATATCCAAGGTGAATAGCCAACCTTGCTTATTTTCGAGCTTTGCACGCTGTGCCGCCCCTGCTAAAGCAGATTCGGGCAGACCTGATAAATCATCCTCATTTTCAATCAAGACTGTAAAAGCACGCGTTGCATCCAACACATGTTGTTCAAATGTCGTTGCCAATTCGGACAAACGCAAACGAAGCACCTTGAAACGGACTTTTTTCTCACCCTTCAGATCTGAGCCTGACAAACGAAAATCACGAATACTGTGTGCCAACACCGCACGCTGTTCATCATTGAGTTTTTGGTTTTCTTTGGCAACACACTTGATCGCAGCAAACAACTCTTCATTTTGCGCCAACTCTGTATGCCAAGCAGATATTTTTTGAACCCCTTGCTGATAAACGTCACGCAAAGCATTGGAATCACAAACGGAATTGAGATGACTGACAGGTCCCCAAATGCGTGATAAAGACTCATCCATCATTTCCAGCGGCTGCATAATATTTAACCAGCTTGGTTTCTGCATCTGAACTAGCATATTCAGACATTGCTGTTGTTTCTCAAGTTCAGTATCCAAAGCGGGTAAAACATCATGGGTTTGAATATGTTGAAATAGGGGAAGTGGCGCGGTTAGACCTTCAATAAGTGCATTCATACGCGCACTCTAACACCCAACTTTCATTGTCAAACCAGTGAAGCTATAGTCATTCAAGTATAGAACTATCATTTATATCATCCAATCGTCACCCTTGAGTGCTTGTATCGAGGGTCTATCATTAGATTCCCGATAAAAGATTTCGGGAATGACGGGGCTGATTTAATACTTGAATCACTATATATTCTTGCTGCGTTTTAATCGGCTTAAACACTGACGTATCGGCAAAATACTATGTAAACTCATCGACAAGGCATCCATACCCATATCCAAAAAAGCTTGTGTGCAATCGGGATTGGCTGCAAGTTCGCCACACACACACACCGTCAAACCTTGTTCATGCCCTGCCCTCACCACACGTTCAATCATATTCAGGATAATGGGGTGAGCATCTTGGTAGTAACATGCCACTTCTTCATCACCTCGATCAGCGGCAAAGGTATATTGGGTTAAATCATTGCTCCCAATGGCAAAAAAATCCGATACACTCGCCAAATCATCCGCCAGCATCACCGCTGCAGGCACTTCAATCATACAACCCAACGGTACAGGCTCGATATTCAAATCTTCGCTACAGCTCATCATCAGCCTATGCACCTGCTCCATTTCTTCACATTGCGTCACCATCGGCACAAGCACACGTATTTTTCCATATTGTGAAGCACGCAACAAAGCCCTTAATTGTGTTTCCAGAATATGCGGGGCAGCCAACAACAAACGAACACCTCGCAAACCCAAATTGGGGTTACTCGCAAGGTAATCATGACCTGCAATTTTTTGAAACAATATGGGCTTGTCCCCACCAATATCCAACAAACGAAAAGTGATTTCTAAGCCCACAGCACTTTGAAGCATCTGTAAATAGTGCTTAAACTGCTCATCTTCTGTGGGTTCACGACGATGATGCAAAAAAACAAACTCCGTACGACATAAGCCAATCGACTCAGCCCCCACTTGCATGGCAAAACTAAGTTCATCCTGACAATCAATATTGGCATACAGCGGTAGCGCCACCTTATCTTGGCTGAGCGATTTTTTTGAGGAAAAACGCATTAAACCCTTTCGTACCACAGCAAATGCATCCATAAACCGTTGATAAGCACGCTGTTCATCTTCGTTGGGGCACAACTTCCAATAATCACGTTCGGCATCCAATATCACCAACATACCATCTTCCACCGATGCTAAATCCATCTCCACACCCATCAAAGCAGGCATACCAATACCGCGAGCCATAATCATCGCATGCGCGTTCAAACTACCCTGCTCACAAATCATGCCTGCCACACCCGAGCGCCAAAGTGTCATCATATCCGCAGGACTCACATCTTGCGCAATGACCACCACAGGCAGCGTGTGTGGCTGAATGTCGGCTTGAAATGGGCATGCCAACAAATGTCGCATCAAGCGTTCTCCCACTTGCTCAATGTCTAAACGCTTACTACGCAAATAACTATCATGCATCCCATCAAAGGTTGCTGCAATGTTTTCAACTTGCTGTTTTAATGCCCATTCAGCATTCATGTATTCATGTTCAATCAAGCTTTTGGGATATGCGATAAACTCGGGATCTTTCAATAACATGCGATGCGCATCCAAAATCAACACGGGTTCTTGCTGTTTCAATTGAAGTAAATATTCATATTCCACATTTAGCTCTTCCAGTGCCGCAAATGTGGCTTGCTCCAAACGCTGTTGTTCCCTGTTTACATCCTTTGCATTCAAAACATACTCAGGTATTTTAGGGCTTCCAACATTCAATTTTTGAACCTGTCCAATGACAATGCCATGACTACTGGCAATCGCATGCCCTTCCATGGGCTGCTTTGTCATCAGTCTGGTTCACCGAAACAGTCCGCCAGCAAGCCCACCAAGGCTTGCATGGCAGCTTGTTCATCTTCACCATCCGTTAGCAACATCAAGTGCGTCCCTTTTGCAGCCGCCAACATCATAATTCCCATGATACTTTTACCATTCACCTGCATATCACCCTTACGTAAACCAATCTCACTGTGGAATTTTCCTGCCGTCGTCGCAAAGGCTGCCGAAGCTCGGGCATGCAAACCCAAACGATTCTGAATCAACACCGATTGTTCAATCATGGGCAGCTACTATCGGTTCAGCCACGGATGGTATACGTTGAGGCAGCATAAAATCAGAGGTCAAACACATATACTGCTGGCCAGCCTCCACCACCTCACGCGCCAAGCTTGTCAAATTCACACCTTCATCCATGCGACTTCCCGATGCCTTCACCAAGGCAGGTAAATTAAACCCTGAAATCACCTCACACTCACCCAACTTCAAGAAGCTTAAGGCAATATTACAAGGTGTTCCACCAAACATATCAGCAAACACCAACGTTCCCGAGCCGCGATTACACCGACGAATCATCTCACCCAATTGCTCTTGTAAAGCGTTGGGAGCATCACTGGATACAACATTCAAGGTTTCCATATAAACTTGAGGTCCCAAAATATGTTCCACTGCATGTTTCATTTCTTGTGCAATATATGCATGCCCAACCAACACAACCCCAATCATTGAAATTCACCCATCCGTTCCAATTCTCGGTGATAAACCAAAGGTGTCGTCAATTTCTCTGAACGTGCCCATGCCGCCAAACGCTCTGTCAAATATACCGAACGATGTCGTCCACCACTGCAACCCACGGCAACCGTGAAATAACGCTTACGTTCACGCTTCAGTTGCGGCCAAATAAACGTGAGCCAATCTTTTAATTTCTCTTCAGCTTCTGCGACTTCGGGGTGCAACCCAAAAAATCGATGCACAGCCTCATCCCGACCTGTTTGCACTGCCAATTCAGGTTGATAATGGGGGTTGGGCAAAAAACGCACATCAATCACCAAGTCAGCATCACTGGGCAAGCCACGCTGGTAACTAAAAGACATAAATGTGCAGCTCATCGCATCATTGTAAGGGCTGGTTATCTCGGGCCTTCGCCAAAAAGACTCCACCATTTCCGCCAGTTCATAAGGGTTTAAATCCGAACTATCCAAAACAAGGTCAGCATGCTCCTTTAAAGGTTGCAAACTGGTTTTTTCTGCATCAATCACCGAGGAAAGACGGGCATCTTTGGAAAAACTCGGGCGAAAAGGGTGTTTTCGTCTTAATGTCGAAAATCGGCGTTTTAAGACCTCACATGACGAATCAATAAACAATATCCGCCAATCATGCTGCTGCTTGGCAGTTTCAAATGCTTGCAACAAAGCTTTCGGCTCTTTGCTGCTACGAATATCCATGCATACAGCCGCATTTTCATGTTGCATACGTTCAGCCCATAAGGACAACATGTCTGCGGGTAAATTATCGGTACAAAAAAAACCCAAATCTTCCAAGGCATGCAATGCAGTACTCTTGCCGGCCCCCGACAAACCACTAATCATGATCAACATAGGTTAACCCTCATCTCTTTTATCTGTCTCTTGATCAATACGATGATCCAAAGCTTGAATAAAACTTTGATTGCTATCAATACCTCGGTGTTTCAAAAGCTGGTTGCGTGTTGCAACCTCAATAATGACCGCCAAAGAACGCCCTGGTCGAATGGGAATACGCAAATAAGGGATGGATACTTGATGCAAAACCATACTTTGGTCAGACGCAATCACCCGTTCATCAAGCATCGAATCGTTCCAATCTGTCAATTCAATCACAAGGCTCAAACGTTTCGCATCGGTGATGGAGGCTGCACCATATAAATCACGAATATTGATGATACCTAAACCACGCAACTCCATATGATAACGCAACAATTCAGGGCTATGCCCCACCAACACATCGGGGGTAGCGCGTACAAGCTCCACCATATCATCGGCAATCAAGCGGTGTCCACGCGAAATCAATTCCAAGCCAATTTCACTTTTTCCGATACCACTTTTACCCATCAACAACACACCCAAACCATAAATATCCACAAATACACCATGCTGCCATGTTCTCGGTGCCAGTTTTCGTGATAAATAGAGCATCATATCTGCCATGAAATTGGACGATTCACATGCTGATACAAACAATGGGGTATCGGTGCGACGCGCTGCTTCTAAGATACAAGCAGGCGGCTCAACACCGCGCGTTACCACCACACCTGCAAGATTTAATGCAAATACGGCATCAACAGCTTGTCGTTGTTCTTCTTCTGTACGTGTATTTAAATAATGAAGTTCGGTTTGCCCGATGACCTGTAAGCGATAGTCACTTAAATGCTCAAGAAAACCCGCAAAAGCAAGCGAAGGGTTTTGCACACGTGGGTGATCAATATAACGCTGCAAACCATGCTCGCCCGCCACAAGACGCATTTTTAAGACTTCCCCTTGTTCGGCAAAAATTTCACCCAACGTAATATGGGGCGTTTCACTCATATCAACGGATGTTTTTCATCTTGTGCAAACAGTTGGGCAATGCTTTCGACATCCGTAGCCACCATAATGGCTTGCCGAAAACTTGTTTTTTGTAAACTTCGCGCCAATTGTGCCAAAAGTTCGAGGTGCTTACTGGAGCCATCATCAGGCACCAAAAGCAACACCACGATATGCACCAAACGACCATCAATCGCATCAAAGTCCACACCTTCAACATGCCGCGCCAAAGCAATCACGGGGTGTGGTAAATCAGGCATACGGCTATGGGGTATTGCTACCCCATGACCAATACCTGTACTACCCAAACGTTCACGAGCCATGATCAATTCCAATACTGGATCTGGATCCAATGCTGGCAATAGCCCCACCACCTCCGTCAGTAACGCTCGCTTACTACTTGCAGTGGGATGCAATAAAATTTGCTCAATAGGAATCACCATGACTTCGTTGGACATCATATCAGGCAGATTCGGGTTCAATCCAGTTCAAAGAACCATCTGAACGGCGATACAAGGCATTCAATGCAGAAGATTCAGCATTGGTAAACAACAGGACATTTTGTTTATCATTCAATTCCATTTGCATCACCGCTTCATCAACACTCATAGTATGTGCTTCCAATGTTTCATGATTTAAAACATTCGGCGTATCCGATTCTGCAAGCTCTTCCTGATCAATTTTAACATCAAGCACACGGTGAGACACTTTAATCTCGCGGGTTTGACGTTGACCATGTTGGGTTTGACGTTTGCGCAATTTAGCACGGTAACGCTTGAGTTGGCGGTTTAACTTATCCATCACACCATCAATCGAAGCATACATGTTATCTGTCTCATGGGAGCCATGAATATTGATACCACTCACTTGCATGGTGACTTCACAACTGTGGCGAAATTTTTCAACGGACAACACCACATGAACATCAACAACATGATCAAACGAATGCTTTAGGTGTTGCAACTTATCATTCACATAGCTTTTCATCGCATCTGTCAGCTCGACATGGTGACCTGTTATGGATACTTGCATATATACTACCTCCGTACTTGAGATCTACGCGCTTGAGAAGCGCGCCTTCTTCGACTGCTTGGGGGCAGCCCAAGTTGTTCACGATACTTGGCAACAGTTCGCCTTGCAATTTCAATACCTTCTGAAATAAGACGATCAGCAATTGCCTGATCAGAAATGGGTTTTTTTACAGGTTCAGATTGAATCAAGGACTTCATTCGCTGCTGAACCCGATAAACTGAAATCATACCACCACCTCGAGTGGGCAAACCTGATGAAAAAAAACGGCGCAACTCAATCAATCCGAGCGGGGTTTGTGCATATTTACCATGGGTCACTCGAGAAATCGTCGATTCATGTAAGCCCACTTGTTCTGCAACATTTTGCAACGTCAGTGGCTTCAAACCTAAAATGCCATAATAAAGAAAGTTGCGCTGACACTTCGCAAGATATAGACCAACCTTTTTCAAAGTTTCACTGCGTTGATCCAATGCATACATCAACCACTTGGCTTCTTGACTCGCATGGCTCATAAAATCACGATCAGCACCTTGCCAAGCATGACCCTTCCATTGTTCGCTCATGCGAATACCACGCCATCCTGATTGTGGTATTTCTACTTCAATATCACCACTGCTTAAATGCCGGAAAATAATTTCGGGGCGCACATAGATATTGGGTTCTTCACGCAAACCATGACCAGGAAACGGATCCAAACGACACATGCGTTGACGCGCCAAAAAAATATCTTCAACGGAACACCCCGCCTTTTCAGCCAAGTCCTCATCACTTTCCGTCAAGTTTTTTGTGAAATGTAACAATAAACGACGGGCAATTCGTATCGCATTATCAACACCAATAAGCTGCAACAACAAACATTCCGTCAAATCACGCGCACCAATACCCGCAGGTTCCAGCTCTTGCACAATTTGTTCGAGGCTTCCCAACACTTGTTCAGCCGACACATCCATCGCACTCGCCAACTCTTGTGGATCACTGCGAAAATAACCATCGTCATCCAATGAATCAATCAATGCATGCGCAAGCGACCGCTCCACATCCTGCATCGGCTGTTGATTCACTTGCTCATGTAAGGATTCGCCAAGACTTTGTTCATCGCTCCATTGCTGCTCTTGATTGTCAAAGCCATCTCGACTGCCATTGGCATACATGCTTTCCCAACGGTCATCACCTTCTTGCTTCCACTCCGCATCTCTATCTTGCGTGGATGATTCAGGTTGGTTTTTCTCAGCTGCCAAGTCTCGCTGCTGAATGTTGGGATCAATTTCGAGCAAAGGGTTACTTTCCAAACATTCTTCAACGTAAGCTTCAAGCTCCATCGAACTCATGGCCAATACTTTCAAACTCTGGGTAAGCTGCGGTGTTAAGGCAAGCCGCTGCCCTAATTTTTGAGATAGTTGATGCCCTAATTTTGCACCCGACATATTATTGTCCGTGCCCATCGCGCATGCAATCCTGCACACGATTCAAAGAAAATAAGGAATACATCATTTGTATCTTATAATGTAGATGAGTCAATTGGGTAAAGCAAGATATCCAATACATCATACTTTGTAACACCATACTTTAAACTGCTTCTCCATTCGTCTGCAAAGGTTTCAAGATAGTTTTCAACTCACCATTTTCATGCATTTCACACACAATATCGCAACCGCCCACAAATTCACCTTTCACATAAACCTGAGGAATCGTTGGCCAATCGGCATAATCTTTGATGCCTTGACGCACAGCAGCATCCAACAACACATTTACCGCAGCATAAGGTACACCATATTCACTCAATATCGCTGATATCTGTTGAGAAAATCCACATTGGGGCATTTGCGGTGTGCCTTTCATAAATAACACAAGGTCATTGCCTTTTACTACATCATCAATTTGCTTTAAAATTGTATCCGACATGTTTTCTCCTAGAACGACTGTTTACGATGCCCTTGTTTTGAGTGCCAAGGCATGAATCTCTGCACGCATATGGTCGCCCAATGCGGCGTACACCATTTTATGCTGCAAAATCCGATTTTTACCAGTAAATGCTGAAGAAACCACCGTAACTTCAAAGTGGTCATCTCCCGAATAACAGTTCACATCTACTTTGGCATCAGGCAAAGATTTCACAATTAATTTTTTAATATCATCGATTTGTACAGCCATCATTCACACTCTCATAGGTTGGTTTATTCGCCATCGTACAATGCTATATTTTTTAGTAAAGAACAGACCCTTTACGACAAGCATATAAAAACCAAAAAGCTTTAGCCTACCACCTTACTTTTCACCTTCCCTAAGCTGCTGTATTTTTCCTGTGCTTAAGCCTGTGCTATCTGCAATGGTTTTATCATCCATAAAATTTAGTAAGGAACGTGCAATCATCAATGTTGCTTGCTCTGCCCCCTGCTCTATTCCTTTTTCTATGCCCTGCTCCATGCCTTGTTCGATACCTTTTTCAAGGCCCTCTTCTAGCCCTTGTTTTTTAGCCAACGACAAAGCTCCGCGCTGATCTTGGATAAATATTTCACGATGTTCTTGGTCATCCAGTTCTTCACGGCTTAAGCCTGCTTTATTGGCAATATGAAAAGCATGTTGAATCGCAGCATCATCCGCCATGCTTTTAGGGACTGCCTCCAATGACGAAGCTGATTTAAGAAAGTAAAACCAGCGATCCAAATCACTTTTTAGTTCATGCTCAGGCCTGTTGAACTTGGGAAGTTCCGCAAAAACAAGTTCCAAATCATCGTGGTAAACATGGCCACTTTCTGCACGCAGCTTGAAGCTATTCACTACTTCGGGAAGTTCTTTAAACATCACAAAATCGGTAATCGTAATGGCAATGACATCCGTAAGGTTTTGGTAACCTTCGCCGCTATCCAGTTGCCCTGCATAGGTTTTGCATGCGTTGTATAAAATACGCTGTTCAAAACCTTCAACATTCAGCACCTGCATTTCAATGATATATGATTTACCCGACTCATCCTTGGCTTTCACATCAAGGTACGTGTCTTTCATGCCCTTAATTTTGGGTGCAAGGTAAGGATCAAGAATATCAACCGCAGCAATACGGTGGGGTGATTGTAGGTTTAAAATGGCATTGAGAAAGCTGATTAAAATATCACTGCTTTCTACTGAACCAAAAATACGTTTGAATGCAAAATCTGTTTTTGGGTTTAAAAAGTGCATATCACTTCCTCTCATGTCGTAGGTTAGATACTTGTGACACATTCAACCCCGTGGCATCTGCGATAGCCTTGTCATCTCATTTTCATTGGGATATTTCATGCAAAAATTATTTACAGTGGCGTTGGATATTACAAATACTTGGTATATTAAGGCATATCGGATTTTTTGCGAGGGCATTATTTACAGTATTAGTAACTTTATAAATGCTGAAACTTTTCTAGATACCAATCTTCTTTAATCACGCGGTACTGCCTGCCTCGATATGACCATGTCCCTCCCTTGATTGAAACAAGACCTGATTTTAAGTTAACATTCACGTGTCGAAAAACACCTTTCAACAGCTTGTTTTTTGATAAAACAGAAACAGAGTATTTCAACCTTAATCGTTCCATCGAAACATCCATTTCGCCATCATCCACATAAAAATAAACCTCACCAAATTTTTCAAGTGTTGCGCAAAATACAATATGATTGAGTAAAAAATAATTTAAAAATGTTGAGTGCATCATTCCCAAAGACAATGATTTTTCAAGTGCCTGCTGTGCTGTTAGGTGATATCGTAACCTCCCTTGCAGAGATAACCTAAAACTTTCTATGCCATTGGGAACCGATGTAACACTGGGTTGCAGCTGATCTTTCGGTAGGTTAAGGAAATACCCCCCAATCAATAGTGCCATCAATGAAATCATCAGGAACAAGAATTTAAGAAAAGTATTCCAGCGATTCATTATCAATACCTACCATAAAAAAGAAAAGGCACGAAAATAATGTTTTCGTGCCTCCTCATCACTCACGACATGGCTTAACGGAATTCAGCATTTGCAGGCAGTGCATATTCGTACATCACTGAGCTATTCACATCAAATACTTTATTGCCAACCACAGTAGGAGCGAATAATTTGTTTATCAAAAATGACCAGTCGGCAACCTTCTTCGTCATTGTTGCCACATCAATTTTAATCAGCTGCTCATTCCCATATCCCCAAGCTGGCAAGGCATAAATCACACCTGCACTCACCGATGGCTCCCTTATCGGAACTGGAAGCACCACTGGCGGCGCTATAAATCCCCCCGTCGCCACGGGCGCTTGATACATCGTTGTTGTATAACCCCAATTAAAACTGTTCGGAATTTGCCCCCAGTTACTGGTAAACACATAGTCATTCACACCATCTGATGTAAAATTCACTGTACCATTCAAAGAAGCAAGACCTATCCAAGGAATCGTTTGAAGAATCACTCCCTTTGCAGGATCAACGATATATGTCGCCATGCTTGAAACGCTTCCTATGCGCAACTTCCCGTTAATCATAGAAGCACCTAAAATATTGGTAATACCCTGAACATTCAGCGGTGCAGTACATTGACCCGTTGCTGCGTTCACTGTACAAATACTAATGGGTAGGTTCCTCCACCAATTATACGTGAGCAAGACAGCGGTGGTGCCATCCGTAACCAAATGGGTTCCGTTATTATTGTTCATCAAAGTGTTACTATAACTATCCTTCAACAAGGTTGAAACAAGTGGGCGACGAATATTATCAAATAAATCTGCCGTCATCCCTGCACCCAAAACACCACCTATCGTTGGATCATATGAGCGATCAATCAATATGTTGGCTGTCACTGTTGGGATCCATGGGTTCCCCGTTAAAGAAATCACAGGGCTATCATACTGCTTGGACAACGCCAAGTTCGGTACAACATCATAACTAAACTTAGGAAAAGCAGCGCGTGTCAAGGCTGTTAAGCGTTGGCCAGAAATAACACCGCTGGTTATGGTATTGATTTTGGTCACTTGCCCCGTTGCCAAATAACCTGATGCAGAGAATGCCGCTGCTACTTTACGACTATTTGTAAGGTCACTATCCAACTTAATTCGATTTGAACTATAGTTAAACGCATGGGATGCATTTATCGCGCGTGCAGGATTCGCATACATATCATTCAAGAATGCAACTTGTGTATATGCCCAGCTATAAAAGTCATTGATCGATGAGGTCAACAATGCCGAACCACCTCCTGATAAAGTAAAGAAAGCAGGATTATTCAATACTTTTACAGGCGCAACATTGACGGTACGATATTGATATGTGTAGTTGTCCACAGGATTCACAAAGCTCACTACCTGTGTATCAGGAATACCATCAGCATCCACATCGGTTGACCAGTTGTATGAACGCGCCCAGTTAATACCACCACGCACTTTATAAAAAATGGATAACATGCCATTTAAATCAGTTCTATCCCATGTGCGCACTGTAGCCCCTAAGGTAATGACTTGGGTCTTAAAATTCGATGCTTTAATCGTTTCAAATGAATTAATACAAGCCGTCACCTGTTTAATGACCGTATCAAATGCAGGATCTTGCAACAGCGTCGCATTCACACTTGTTTTAACCAGCTGCGCACTTGTTTTGGCCCAATTGATAGCTGGTAATTTAGTTCCCCCCATCATTTGCAAAGTAATTTGCGCTGATGTTGGCAGGGTTGCGCCATTATCTATAGTAAACTTTGTCAGTAGTGTGCGTAATACAGGGTCATTCGCCACTTGTGCAAACGTTGAACGGCAAAAACCTAAAGAAGCTGCTAAATCATTAGGTGTATTGGTTTGCGCGCTTGCAAAAAATACTTTGGCTTTAGCAGGTTGCCCCACTTTGAGTGCTGCATTGCCTTGAACGACTGTACCTACAATCACATTCACCGTGCGTGTCACGGGTGTTGCTGCATTACCCGCCGCATCTTTGGCATTGTAGGTTAAGATATAACTACCAAGCACTGCCGTGTTGACTTTGCGTGTGACGGTAGCCGTTAAACCCGTGCTGTAATTATCCGTAACGATACTACCAGCATCAACAAATGCTGAGCCTTGTACCATGGTTTGAACGGGAAGCCCTTTGAGTTTAATCACTGGTGCCGTTTGATCGCTGACCTTCAC
>JAUZQO010000069.1 GCA_030950925.1 Mariprofundaceae bacterium | reverse complement strand
GCTTCAAGTTCACTTTCTCTTTCTGTGATTGCGGGAGAAGGAGAAGGTATGCAGCGCGATTATGCCTATACGCGCAGTCGTCAAGCCTGTGATTTACGCCCTGCCAATGAAGTGGGTGTGGAAGCTGCCGAACGCAGTTTGCGGATGTTGGGTGCATCAGGTTTAAGCAGTCGAACCAGTACGGTGATATTTGAACCACGGGTTGCCACGTCTATTTTGGGTCATTTGGCATCCGCCATCAATGGTCGCAGCGTGCTACAAAAGAACTCTTTTCTTAGTGATGCATTGAATGAATCGATCTTTCCTGATTTTGTTCATATTCATGATGACCCTGATCATCCAGATGGTATGGGCAACCGTTTGTTTGATGGTGAAGGTACACGTTGTCAGGCACGCACAATCATTGAATCAGGACGGTTAACAGGTTTTTTAACGGATCGTTATGCAGCCAAACGCCTTCATACATCATCAACAGGGCATGCTCGGCGTGGTTTAACAGGAGACATTGGGATTGGTACATCCAATATGATGTTGTCCGTAGGTGAGATGAGCCAAGAAGAGATGTTGCATGATATGGGTGATGGTATTTTGGTCACGGAGCTGATGGGCTTTGGTGTGAATGGTGTGACAGGTGATTATTCGCGTGGTGCGGCTGGTTTTTTGATTGAGGGTGGTCAGCTTGTGCGCCCTATTCAAGGCATCACCATTGCCAGTAATTTAAAGGACATGTTTGCCAATATTGCCTATCTTGGCAATGATGTCAGGTGGTTCGGTTCGGTGGCGACACCGAGTATTGCCATTAAAAATATGATGGTTGCAGGCGATTAAATAGAAGCGGCTCTGCATTGCAGTGCTAGAATATTTTGGAGTAAGATATGAGTTATGATGTGTATGGCGTGGGCAATGCCATTATGGATTTACAAGTGCAGTGTGACGATGATTTTTTGACTGCCAATGGTATCGAAAAAGGTATCATGACCTTGACTGAACCTGATCGCCAACAAGCTATTTTGAAGGCGTTATCGGAACATCAAGTGCATTATTGTTCGGGTGGTTCAGCGGCGAATACTGTGGTGGGTATTGCAGATATGGGGGGCAAAACGGCGTATGCCAGTCAAACGGCTCGCGATGCATTTGGTCAACAATATTTGGATGAATTCAAAGCTCTCGGGGTTGCCACACATGTGGAAGCAGTTGATGGTGATACTGGGACATGCGTGGTGTTGATTACGCCCGATGCCCAACGCACCATGTTAACGCATTTGGGCGTTTCGGTAGGCTTGAAAGCCTCTGATTTGGATGAAGAAGCGATTGCCAAATCCAAGTATATTTATGTGGAAGGTTATTTGTTTGCAGGGCCTGAAACCAAGAAAGCAGCACTCAAAGCCATTGATATAGCCAAGCGAGTGGGGACAAAAGTTGCACTGACAGTCTCTGATCCATTTTTGATTGATATTTGCCGTGATGATTTTCAAGCATTGATTGAAACCGCCGTGGACTTGTTGTTTTGCAATGAAGTGGAAGCCTGTGCCTTAACGGGTGAGCGTGATCCGAAGGCAGCTGCGCGTGCGCTTCATAAGTACTGTGCCAATGTGGCTGTGACTTTGGGTAAAGAAGGCTCGATTGTGCTGCATCAAGGCGATGTTTTTTCTGTCGCAGGTGTGCCTATTAAAGCCATGGACACCACTGGAGCGGGTGATATGTATGCTGCGGGCGTGTTATATGGGATCACCCATGATTTCACATGGCAGCAAGCAGGGCGTTTAGGCTCACATGCCGCTGCAAAAGTGGTGGCACAATTGGGAGCACGTTTGCCAGCAGGGTTTGCCAAAGAAGCGATTGAAGCTGTAAAAAATAAATATATGGTCGAATAAGGATCAAAGGTAACGTAAGATGACAACTGAAAAAAAAGAACCCGAAGCACCTATTTTAAGCTTACAAAGGATTTATTTGAAAGATGTTTCTTTTGAAAATCCGAATGCTCCAGAAGTGTTTACAGAAGGCAATGGTCAACCGCGTGTTGAGATGAACTTGGCGCTGAACAGCCGTCCGTTGAATGATGAGCAATGGGAAGTGGCATTGAAAGTCAATGTAGTGACACGTGATGAAACAAGTGAACAAGTCATGTTTGAAATTGAAGTGGAACAAGCAGGTATTTTCTTTATCAAAAATATTCCAGAAGAACATATGACACAAGTATTGGCTGTGAACTGCCCAAGCATTGTGTTTCCATATACCCGCCAAATTATGAGCCAATTGACGGTGGATGGTGGTTTCATGCCATTTTTGATGGAGCCTGTGAATTTCCAAGCCTTATTGGATCAAAGTTTACAAGAAACATCCGAAGCTGAAGGTCAAACGATTCAATAAATATTAGGGTAAAGTGAGTGGGATGGATGTTGGAGATTGAACCATGGCCAACATCCTGCCGCTTTTTTTTGGTCACGTCGCCATGAAAAAAAATTGAGGATTTGGCAATAAGTACATTGTCGAACCATTTCGATATGTTGTTTTTTGATGCCTGAGCTGAGTAATTGGCATTGGTTGATGGCTTGTAAATCAGGATAGGATTTTTGTTTTTGCTGATGTAGGTGTTGATGGGCTTGTGGGTGAGAATCAGCCAGTTGTTGCGCTGCTTTAACATCCACTTCAAAACAGCATGAACCAATACACGGGCCAAGGCTTGCCAAGATATGTTCGGGCTTTGCCCCCAATATTTGCATCTTTTGTATGGCAATTTGGACAATGTTTTTCGCTGTACCCCGCCACCCCGCATGGACTGCGGCAGCAATATGCTTGTGTGTATCTATCAACAGTATGGGTAAACAATCGGCAGTGCGTACTGCAACGGATGTATTGGCGGTGCTTGTGATAAGAATATCAGCGTCATGTTGATGTTGGATGCCCTCCCCTTGGCATATCATCGTTTCGATACCATGTGTTTGTATGCTACGGTGTGGCAAAGGTATATTGGATGCTTGGCATAATCGGCGTAAATTCTCTTGGATATGATCGCTTGAATCACCCAAATTTAAGCCAAGATTCAAATGCTCAAAAGGTGGCGGGCTGATGCCACCGTGTCTTGTACTAAAAAGTCCTTGAATATGGTGTTGTTCAAACAGTTTAGATCGAATAAACATGAGGCATACTTTCTGAACTCAATTCATGGGCTAATAAAGATTTTAAGATGAAAGGCAGCCTTCCAATGCAATATTTAACTGTTGCAAGTCATCAGGCAAAGGCGCGCGACATAAAACATCTTCTTGGGTGATCGGGTGCGTAAACCCCAACACTTCTGCATGCAGTGCTTGTCTTGATAATTGAAGCAAGGCTTGACGTAAAAGGTCAGGAAGTTTTTTACTCGGATTGAAATGGCGTGCATAGGTGGCATCGGCAAGAATGGGGGTGTTTTCAGATGCCAAATGCACACGGATTTGATGGGTTCGCCCAGTATGTAAGGTCAGGCGAATGCGGCTAAATTGATGTATATAACTTTGTTCGAGTTGGGCATCGGTGATGGCGCGCTTGCCATGTTCAACGATGGCAATTTTTTGCCGATGTTGTGGATGGCGTGCCAGGGGTTTGTCGATGCGTTGTTGCTGCCATCTCGGGACACCTTTGCACCAAGCGAGATATTCACGTTGAATATCATGTGTTGAAAAAAGTTCAACAAGCCCATGGTGAGCCGCTTCTGTTTTGGCAATGACCAATGATCCAGATGTATCTTTATCAATACGGTGCACAATACCAGGGCGTTCCACGCCGTTGATACCTGGTAATTCACAGTGGTGAAGTAAGGCATGCACCAATGTACCTGTATCATGGCCATGGCTGGGGTGAACCACCATGCCCGCAGGTTTATTAACCACCAAAAGGTATTCATCTTCAAACAGAATATCCAATGGAATATTTTCAGCTTGCAGTGTCATGGGGCGGATATCAGGAATGGTGACAAGAAAGACATCATGGGCATAAACCAGCCCTGAAATTTTCAAAATCGGGGTGGATTGTTCGCTATCAATCGCCCCCGATTGATATAAATCTTTCACACGGCTGCGTGATAAACCTGTGAGCTTGGCCAACGCCTGATCGAGGCGTTGACCTTGTAGCTCATGGGGAATCACATAACGCTGCGTTTGATTCGGTTGAGTATTATTCACCCGTTGGCATCTCTTTCACTTGGGGGCTTGGTTTAGGCTTATTCCCTGTTGGTTTTGCTGGATCTGCTTGTGTTTCTTTTGGCTTTTGCACCTGTGTATCCGTTGTTGTTTTTTGTTCAGAAGGGGCTGCTGCGACCTCTACTTTTGCTTTGCTGGGTCGGCGGCGACGTGGTGGACGTTTTTTCACAGGTTTGTCATCGCTGTTTTGCTCAGCTTGTTTGACATCGGGCTTAGCATCCACTGTATCCGATTTTTCATTGGTTTCTGGTTGGCTCGAAGTTTTAGGGCTGTTATTGTCATTGCCTTCTTGGGCTTCGGCATTGCCAGCAGGACGGCGACGACGGCGGCGACGACGGCGACGTTGTCCACCTTCTTGTTCTTCTATATTGCTAGTGTTGTCTTTATTTTCACCTTCTTTTTGAACCTTAACCTCAGCTTTAGCAGGTTTGTTGCTTGGCGTATCGGTTTTATCATTGCTGTTTTCTGGCGGCTGTTTGCCTGTGTTATTTTCGTTTTTCACATTTTTATTGCGGTTTCGATTGCGGTTGTTGGGGCGGCGTGGTTTGCGCTGGCGTTGCTGCTCCTTGCGCTCTTCTTCCAAACGTTTTTTCTTGGCTGCTTGCCCTGTTAGAATTTCAATCCATCCCATGAACCATGATAAAATAGATGCTTCTTTTTTAGGGGGATGTTGCGGCATTGGAATACCAACGACTGGTTTTAATGGGCTAACGTTTCGTTTTTCAATGGTGGGTTTGAGTCCACGCGATGTATCTTCCAAGACTTCGGTGCGTTGTTGATTATTATCCACCCATTCACGTTCGATACGATAATGGGGAATCATCAATTCAGGTTTAATTTGTAACACAATTTGAATTTCATGAATTTCTTCAATACGCGCGATATGGTTACGCTTGTTGTTCATCAAATACTCACCCGTGGTGGATGGTACTTGTACATTTAAGATGGGTTTTTTGCCACGTTCCGCCCAATCTTCCATGCGGGTTAGCATTTTCAAAGCCATGGATTCAACGGTACGAATAGAACCGCGACCTTGGCAACGCGGGCATGTTTCGGTGGTCGATTCGCGGATGGAAGGGTGCAAACGTTGACGAGACATTTCCAAAAGACCAAAGCGAGATATTTTGGCAAATTGAATGCGGGCTTTGTCGCTTTTGGTGGCATCACGTAAGACTTCTTCGACTTCTTGCCCATGTTTTCGGTTGACCATATCAATAAAATCAATGACAACCAAGCCACCAATATCACGGATGCGTAATTGGCGTGCGACCTCAGCTGCCGCTTCAAGGTTGGTGGCTAGAGCTGTATCGTTAATGTTTTTGCCACCTGTGGCACGTGATGAGTTAACATCAATCGAAGTCAAAGCTTCGGTTGGGTCAATGACGATGGAGCCGCCCGAACGCAAACGAATTTCACGGTGATGAATTTCTTCGCATTGGGATTCAATGCCATATTTTCGGAACAATGGTTTTTTACCACGGTACAGCTTCACTAATTTTTCTTTGCCAGGTAAAACTGCATGAACAAAAGCTTTGGTACGGGTAAAAACCTCTGGGTTATCGACTTGAATTTCATCAATATCATCGGTGAAGTGATCGCGAATAGCACGTGTTGCCAAATCACCTTCAAGATAGATCAAGGATGGTGTGGGGGCGCTGTCACCTTTGATGCGGATTTCATCCCATAAACGACGTAAATATTGATAATCCCATTCCAAAGATTCAAGTTCTTGATCTCGTCCCGCAGTGCGGACAATCAAGCCCATGTTTTCGGGTACATTGAGGTGGGTTAAAATTTGTTTGATGGCACGGCGTTCATCTTCCGATAATTTACGTGAAATTCCACCGCGTGAGTTGTTGGGCATCAAGACGGTGTAACGTCCTGCCAATGAAATGTTGGTGGTTAAGGCAGCACCTTTGTTACCACGTTCTTCTTTGACGACTTGAATCAACAATTCTTGGCGGTTATCCAATACATTTTTGATGTTTATTTTGCGAGGATCAGCTGTTTTATCAGCACCCTCCTTCCAGCAATCGGGATGCACCTCGTTAAGCGGCAAAAAGCCCTGGCGTGCAGCACCATATTCAATAAAAGCAGCTTGCAGACTTGGCTCAACCTTGGTGATGACACCTTTGTAAATATTGCCTTTGGTTAAGGCTTTGTGAGCAGATTCAATATCCAGCTCTTGTAAATAATCATTCAATGCAATGGCAACCCGACTTTCTTCGTCATGTGATGCATTGATGAGCATTGTTTTTTTGATGTGGCTCATGGCAGTTCCTATGCCGAATGATGATAAAAACATGGCTCTTATAATGCACGCGAGCAAAGACGTAACAGATACAAACTGTATGACGTGCGTGCAATATAGACATGACCAAGTTGGTTAACATGCACTGTTCAAACATTGAATACAACGGACAGTGTATCATCAAGCTGGGCATGCATCCGTGAGAATCTAAAAAAGTAAAACGATTCTTACCTTCATCAAAGGTGTGCAATAGCCAAGCGATCAAACAAAAAACGGAAGTGATTCAGTGTTCAAGCAAAACTTTAAGTTCAACATCATGATTGACGCATGGTTACAGCTCAATCATGGATTGTTTAAACCATCAAACGGGTATTTTAATGTATGCAGGCTCAACACATTGAACAAAATCTCAGGCGGCAATCCAGTATAACATCAACCTTGCTTGGGCTTATCATCTTGCAGAAGATTGAAATCTGGTGAGTGTCACGACAAGTGAAAAAATCATCCCCTTGCAGATCGTTGTTCGCATGGAGCAAACTGCACGGTCGATGATACTAACCATTTTGAGGTGAACTTGGCAAATATTATCAATGAAAAGGGGCTCTTGATTGTGC
The DNA here is from genome assembly GCA_030950925.1 of Mariprofundaceae bacterium. Lineage (GTDB taxonomy): Bacteria > Pseudomonadota > Zetaproteobacteria > Mariprofundales > Mariprofundaceae. The sequence goes on along the minus strand of JAUZQO010000069.1, from coordinate 9,391 downwards.
CTTTAGATGAAGATGGAAGTCGTTTGGATCGCATGTTGGTGCGGCAATTGGGCGCAGATAAACGGACACTGATGATGCGTTTGATTCGCAAGGGCAATGTTCGGGTCAATGGCAAGCGTTGCAAACCGAATCATCATGTATGTGAAGACGATGAAGTTTTTTTACCCATGAGTTTGCGGACGCGCACAGCGGGCAATGATAAGCCTTTGGCTATGTCGGCATTGCAAAAGGAGCGTATTCTTGCATTGCCCATTTTATTTGAAGATACATGGTTATTGGTCATCAATAAACCCGCAGGCATGGTGGTGCATGGTGGCAGTGGTCATGGTATGGGCTTGATTGAGATGTTGAAGGAAGCGCGTGAATTGCCTGATTTACGTTTGGCACACCGCTTGGATCGGGATACATCGGGCGTGTTGTTGTTGGCAAAGAATTTACAAGCATTGCGCCAGCTCACGGAAGCTTTTCGTGAACGGGATATGGATAAAACTTATTTGGCATGGGTGGCGGGTCATCCAGAGCCTTCGGCGGCACGCATGACCTCACATTTGACCAAGGGGGTGACGGTTGCAGGCGAACGTATGGTGGTGGATGATGATGAAGGCAAATTATCCGTCACAGATTATCAAGTCATGCAAACGATTCAGGCGGATAGGATGGACTATGCTTTGTTGGCATTAAAGCCACACAGCGGACGTACCCATCAATTGCGGGTGCAATTGCAACAAGAAGGGCATGCTATTTTGGGCGATGAAAAATATGCCACACGGGATGAACTAAAAACTTACAAAGTCATGGGTGGCAAGGGTTTGATGTTGCACGCGTGGCGTTTAAGGATTTTACACCCTATGACCCATCAAACGATGACCTTTTTGGCACAACTTCCTAAACGCATGCAGCCATTGAGTGGCAAGATCCAAGGTTAAAATATGGTAAGTCCACGGGTAAAAATGAATACTTTTTATACATGGGATGACGATGTGTTGGTGTTAAATATATTGGGAACACCCAATGCAAAAACCACCAAAATCGGTAAGCCCAAAGGTAATCAATTAAAAATCAATGTATCTGCGGTTCCGCGTGGTGGAAAAGCGACCGATCATATGGTGAAATTTTTAGCCAAAGCGTTTGGTGTGAAAATCAATGATATTGAGGTGGTGTTTGGGCGGATGAATGTGAACAAGCAAATTCGTGTTCAAAGTCCCAAATATTTGCCTTCGGTGATTTCTACCAAACCTTGATCAAAACGGGCTTGAATCAAGACAAGGCTTGATCAATATCTTGCAAGAGTTTTTTGCGCCCAAACAATAAGCGCCAATGTCCGCCTTTGTGTTGCTGCCAAAGGTGGGCAGCGCGAACACCTGAAAATAAAAGTGCGCGTACTTTGTTGGTGTTGATGCTTTGGCGAAGCAATTCAGGTTTGCCATGCACAATGATACGTGGTTTTAAGGTACTGATGGTTTCACCATACAAATCAGCAATGCCACCCACCACACTTTGATGGCTGATGCTGCCAAAGTATTCACGTTGTTTTTCGATGCGTGCCATACCGTTAGCAATCACTTGCAACATGTCGGTCTGTTTTTTTAAACATTTCTCAACGGCAATCATACCCGCAGTATAACTCATCGCAGTCTTGGCTTGCTCAATATTTTCACCTGATAACAGGTGTTTTGCCAGTGTTAGCCCTGTTTTTAAATGATGGCGACCACCAAAGATGTCTTCGGGTGATGATTGTGCATCCGCAAACAAGCTGTGCAGTAAAGCGTGAAAATCTTCTGCATCACAGATACCTTTGCGAGCAATATCGTCCACCGATTTGGCGGCTTGCATCAAGGCGGCGAGGGCAATGACACGGGCATGGGCATGTTGAGTTTCAGACATAGTGGCGCATTGTGTGCAAATCATGGTAGAGACTCAAGGAGCGTTGATGATTGATTTTTTTCAAATCGTGCGGCGAGCATTACAAACATCAGATGTCGATCAAAAATTATACCTGACACGGGAAGCCGCTGCCTGTGCTTCCACTTTGAGTAAACAACGTATTTTGGATGGTTTGGGTGAGGCGGTGGATGTGTTTTCACCCGGTCGCCCTGCCAGACCTGAGTTGGTTCAGGCAGGTAAACTTCCCAAACGTGCCATGGGCAGTGTGGAAGGTCGCATGATTATGATGCATGCGATTGCACATATTGAATTCAATGCAATTAATTTGGCTTTGGATGCGGTGCAGCGTTTTGAAGATATGCCCTTGAATTATTACCATGATTGGATTCGCGTGGCAGCAGAAGAAGCCTATCATTTTGAATTGATCCGGGCGCATTTGCGACATTTGGGCGGTGAATATGGGGATTACCCTGCCCACAATGGTTTATGGGAAATGGCAGAAACAACCGCCCATGATGTCTTGGATCGGATGGCGTTGGTGCCGCGAGTCTTGGAAGCACGCGGCTTGGATGTCACCCCTGGCATTCAGAAAAAGATGCGAAATGTGGGCGATGAGCATGCGGCAACTTTATTGGATATTATTTTCAAAGATGAAATTGGGCATGTGAAAGTGGGCAGCAAATGGTTTCGTTATGTGTGCAAAGAGCGTCGCTTAAAACCAACGGAAACGTTCTTTGCCTTGGTTGAGAAGCATTTTCCACGTGGCATTGATGCAGGGGTCAATGTGGAAGCACGCCAAGATGCTGGTTTTTCAGAATCTGAAATCAAACGTTTGTTGGCATAATATGTTATTTAAACACCGCTTCGTTCATGCCATTGAAACCATGTGGTGGACGTGTGAAAAACCACCATGGTATTGGCGAATGTGGGAGTCTTTGTATCAAAAAACAAGTGCTTTGGAACAAAAAAAACGCTTGGAAAAAAGTGTTGAACCACCCATCCCCATGATCTCTATTGGCAATATTACGGTGGGTGGAAGTGGCAAAACACCCTTTGTGATATGGCTGGTAAAAGCCTTGAAGAAGCATGGCTATAAGCCAGTGATTGTTTGTCGTGGTGATGGTGGGCATGCATCTGAAGCGAAACTTTTACTGCCTGATAGCCTTGCAAAAGATGTCGGTGATGAAGCGGTATTGTTACACCGTATGAGTGGTTGTCCTGTTATTTCTGCACAGAATCGTGTGGAAGCCAGCTATATGGCCGCGCAGCATGGAAATGTAATGGTGTTGGATGATGGTTTTCAATATCGACAGTTGAAGCGCGTGTGTGATGTGGTGTTGGTGCCTGATGTGGGCGTTGGCAATGCTTGTTTGTTACCTGCGGGACCTTTGCGAGAGCCTGTCTTAAATCTTAATCGTGCTGATGTTGTGGTTCGCGTGGGTCAAGGCGATGGTTTACCGTTGACTGAAAACAAAGAATGGCATTGGCATACACTTGAACGCTCATTATGCGATTGGATGGCGTGTGGGCAGGAAACACCCAAAGTGGTGCATGCTGTGACTGCCATTGCCCGCCCTGAACGTTTTGTGCAAAGCCTCATGAATGCAGGGTTTGAGGTTTGTGGAAAAACCTTTTTTCCTGACCACTATGCTTTTGCTGCGATGGATGTGCAAAACTTACTGGCTTTGCCATATCCCATTGCAGTGACAGCCAAAGATGCGGTCAAACTCGAAGCCTTATGGCATCAAGATACGCCGCTTTGGGTCTTGGAGCAGAAGCCGATGGGGGAGAATGGTCTTTTTGAAGTCATTCATGAATTTTTATAGTGATTCAAGTATTAAATCACCGTCATTCCAGAGTGCTTGTGTCTGGAATCTATCTATAGACCCTCGATACAACCCCCGACACAAGCACTCGGGGGTGACGTAATCGAGGGTGACGTGGTGACAGACTCGTGGATACCGAGGACACATGACGACATATTTCAAAAAAAATGCGTAACATCAGTTAAAAAAAACGAATAAAAATGAAACAAGACATCGAACATATCAAAGGAAGGTCAGCAATCATCATGCAAAAATTAGATTTACAAACAGTAAATTTTACGGATGAGAATATTGAGAAACTGGCTGTCATGTTTCCGCATTGCGTGACAGAAGAGCGTGATGAGCAGGGACAACTCAAAAAGGGAATTGATTTTGATTTGCTCAAGCAAGAGCTATCGGCAAATATTGTCGATGGTCAACAAGAGCGGTATCAAATCAACTGGCCGGGTAAACGCCAAGCCTTGATTACCGCCAATACACCGATCAACAAAACCTTGCGCCCTTGCCGTGAGGAGAGTGTGGATTTTGATAGCACGCAAAACCTGTATATCGAAGGGGACAATCTCGATGCCTTAAAAATCTTACAGGAAACCTATCTTGGCAAGGTCAAGATGATTTATATCGACCCACCTTACAACACGGGTAAGGATTTTGTGTATAAAGACAACTTCACAGCGGACAAAGCTGAATATGAATTGGATAGTGAACAGCGGGATGAAGATGGCGGGCGTTTGGTGGCCAACCCTGAAACCAATGGGCGTTATCATTCGGATTGGTTAAGCATGATGTATCCGCGCCTAAAACTTGCCCGAAACCTGCTGAAAGATGATGGGGTTATTTTTATAAGCATTGATGATAATGAAGTGCATAACCTTAGAAAGATTTGTGATGAGATTTTTGGAGAAGATAATTATTTAACTTCTTTTATGTGGAAGAGAAAAAAGGAAACTTCAAATGATTCCAGGAATGTGGCGATACAGGGAGAATATATTCTTTCGTATGCAAAGTCTGATGCTACTAATTTTAAAAATGAGTCACTATCTAAAGAATATATTAAGACGAGTTATAAAGATTCAAATGATGAATACCCTCTTGGAAAATGGAGACCTGTTCCTATCACTGTTTCAAAAGGTTTATCTGGAGGGGGGTACGAATATCCAATTACAACACCAAGCGGTAAAGTTCATAATCGAATATGGGCTTATCCTGAAGCTAGTTTTCTCAAGTTAAAGAAAAAAGAATTAGTTTATTGGGGGCTAGATAAATCCGGTGTTCCTCAGCGTGTTATGTATGCTCAAGACAGTAAAGGTCAGCCAACTACAAATTACTGGAATGATACATCTTCTAATAAAGAAGGGAAAAAAGTAATATTAGATTTATTTGGTGGTAATTATTTTGATACCACTAAGCCATTAAAATTAATAATGAGGCTTTCTTCTTTAGTTATTGATAAAGAAGACATTATCCTAGATTTTTTCTCTGGATCGGCCACTACAGCCCATGCAGTAATGCAACTCAATGCCGAAGATGCTTCGACATGCTCAGCACAAGTAGGTAACCGAAAATTTATTATGGTGCAACTGCCAGAAATCACCGATGAAAAGAGCGAAGCTTACAAAGCTGGCTATAGAACCATTGCTGAAATTGGCAAAGAGCGTATCCGTCGAGCAGGTAAGAAAATCAAAGAAGACCATGCCGATAAAGCAGGCATTGAAAATTTGGATATTGGTTTTCGGGTACTCAAAATTGATAGCTCGAATATGAATAATGTCTATTATTCGCCCAATGAACTCACTCAAGCTTCATTGCAATTTGCAGAGCAAAATATCAAAGCAGATCGTACAGCAGAAGATTTGCTCTTTCAGGTATTGCTTGATTGGGGTGTGGATTTGTCTTTCCCCATCGTGAAAGAAGAGATTGAAGGTAAGGCTGTCTATTTTGTTGGTGATAATGCCCATGGTGATTATGAACTTGCGGCATGTTTTGATGATGGGGTGGATGAAGCCTTGGTGAAAGCCTTGGCGAAGCGGGAAGTGATGCGGGTGGTGTTCAAGGATACAGGCTTTGTCAAAGATGAAATCAAAGACAATGTCGAGCAAATCTTTAAGCAATTATCCCCTGAAACTGAAGTGCGAGCCATCTAATGGCTGAAATGAAAATACATTTTAAGAAACAAGCCTATCAAACAGTAGCTGTAGATGCCGTGGTGGATTGTTTTAAGGGGCAGAAGCATAGCTCTAGCATTCAGTATCGTATTGACCCTTGTAAACAAGATGGAAAACAAACTTTAGCGAATTTTGAAAGTGTCGGCTTTAAGAACAGTGAACTGACCATTACACCTGAACAGTTACTCAATAATATTAAAGAGATACAACAAAATCAAAACCTGAATATATCTGAAACACTTGTGGCAACCTCGGTATGCCCTATCAATATTGATGTGGAGATGGAGACAGGTACAGGTAAAACCTATGTGTATGTCAAAACCATGTTTGAGATGCAAAAAAAATATGGTTGGCATAAATTCATCATTGTGGTGCCAAGTATTGCCATTCGCGAAGGTGTGTTGAGTGCCATAGAACTGACCCGTGAACATTTCTTGGCTGAATATGGTAAGCAGGTGCGCGCTTTTATTTATAGTTCCAAGGCATTGCATGAGCTTGAAAGCTTTTCAAACGATGATGGCATTCATGTGATGATTATCAATGTGCAGGCATTCAATGCGCGGGGCAAGGATGCTCGGCGTATTTATGAGGCGTTGGATGCCTTTCAGTCGCGCCGTCCAATAGATGTGATTCAATCCAATCGCCCCATCATCATGATTGATGAGCCACAAAAAATAACAGGGGATGCCAAGAAAGAATCTAAAAGCTTTAAGTCATTGGAAGAATTTAAGCCGCTGATGATATTAAATTATTCGGCAACCCATAAACGAATACATAACAAGGTTCATCGCCTTGATGCCTTGGATGCCTATAATCAAAAGCTGGTGAAGAAAATATCCGTGCGTGGTATTTCAGTGAAAGGGTTAAGCGGAACCCATGGCTATTTATATTTTCAGTCCATTGACATATCAGCAAGCAAGCCGCCGATTGCACGATTGGAGATAGAAGTAAAAACCAAGAGCGGTATCAAGCGTGTATTACGCAAATTAAACAAGGGCGATAGCCTTTATGTTATGTCTGGTGAGCTTGAACAATACAGGGGCTTTGTGGTGTCTGATATTGATGCGCGAATTGATGTCATCAGCTTTGCCAATGGTCATGAACTGCGAGCTGGTGAGGTGACGGGCAATGTGGATGAAGCGACATTGCGCCGCATTCAGATTCGTGAAGCCATCAAGGCACACCTTGAAAAAGAACAGATTCTTTTTGAGAAAGGCATTAAAGTGCTGACTTTGTTCTTTATTGATGAAGTGGCGAAATATCGTTTATATGATGATAATGGTGAGCAAACGGGTGAATACGCCCAAATCTTTGAAGAAGAATATCAGCAAGCGATGAAGGACTTGGGGATGCCGCTGCAACCAGAATACACCAAGTATTTGCAGGGTGTTGATGTAAGCCAAACGCACAATGGCTACTTCTCGATTGATAAGAAGTCCAAGCGGTTGACTGACCCCAAGGTAAGAGCGCGTGGAGAGAATGCGGGTAATGCTGATGATGTAGATGCTTACGATTTAATCCTTAAAGATAAAAAACGCCTGCTTTCGTTTGAAGAGCCAACACGATTTATCTTTTCCCATTCAGCCTTGCGGGAAGGCTGGGATAACCCGAATGTGTTTGTGATTTGCACCTTAAAACACAGTGATAATACCATTTCACGCCGCCAAGAGGTTGGGCGTGGTATGCGTATCTGTGTCAACAAACATGGTGAGCGCATGGATGACCCTGCAACGGTTCATCAAATCAATGTGCTGACGGTGGTTGCCAGTGAGAGCTATCAGGATTTCGTATCGGGCTTGCAAAAGGATATGAGTGAATCGTTATCTGATCGACCAAGTGTGGCAGATGAGGATTTCTTTTTAGGGAAAGTGCTCAATACTAATGCAGGGAAAATCAAAGTTGATGGTAAAATGGCGAGGCAGATATATAAGTATTTACTCAAAAATGATTACATTGATGATGACGATAAAATTGCAGATGCCTATCACGAAGCCAAGCGAGAAGAGAGGCTTCAGCCACTCCCTGACGATTTAAAACCTTATGCTCCTCAAGTGGTTGCATTGATTGATAGTCTATTCAGTGATGCCCAAATGCCGAGTATTGAGGATGATCGAAAAGCCAAAGATAATCCGCTTAATCAGACGAATTTTGCTAAAAAAGAGTTTCAAGAGCTATGGAGCAAGATAAACAGCAAGGCGATTTACACCGTTCACTACGATAGTGATGAGTTGATTGCCAAGTGCATTCAGGTTTTGGACAGTGCGTTGAAGGTTAAGTCTTTAACCTACTTGGTGGAACAAGGTGAGCAAAAGGCTGACATTAGCTATGAGCAAATGAAGGGAAATGATGGTTTCAAAGGCACAGGGCATGAAACCATCCAGAAAATAACGTCTGTACACGCTTCGGTTAAATACGACTTGATAGGCAAGCTGGCGACTGAAACAAAGCTGACCAGAGGCTCGATTACAAAAATTTTAACAGGTGTTCAAGAAGGTACTTTTTATAAATACAAGATGAATCCTGAAGCGTTTATGTTGCATGCTGCAAGGCTTATAAACGATCAGAAAGCAACGACCGTGGTTGAGCATTTAAGCTATGATATGATCAGTGAAACCCATAAGCTTGAAGATATATTCACCCAAAAATCCGCAAAAGAGAATTTTGAAAAAGCCATAAAAGTGAATAATCATGTTTATGATTATGTGTTTACAGACTCTAAAACAGAAAGGCGTTTTGTGGATAAGCTGGACACAGCAAGTGAAGTAGTGGTTTATGCGAAACTACCCAAAGCCTTTTTTATCCCCACGCCTGTTGGCAACTACAACCCCGATTGGGCGATAGCCTTCAAAGCAGGCACTGTGAAACATATTTATTTTATTGCTGAAACCAAAGGCTCGATGTCTACAATGGACTTAAAAAAGATGGAAGAAGCCAAGATTGACTGTGCCAAAAAATTCTTCATGGCGATGACTTCCGATCAAGTGAAATATGATGTGGTTGATAGCTATGAGACGTTGATGGGAATCGTGCAATGATGATGCGTAGGTTTAACGCTCATTCGGACATTGAGATGCGGCATCTCCTGTATATAGTCATTCAAGTATAGAACTATCATTTCTATCATCCAATCGTCACCCTCGATTACGTCACCCCCGAGTGCTTGTGTCGGGGGTTCTCTCGAGGGTCTATCATTAGATTCCCGATAAAAGATTTCGGGAATGACGTGGTGATTTAATACTTGAATCACTATAGCCCATCGCTATGACAGCCAAAGATGTGCGTATCCCAAAAATTTAAAGGAGTCACCATGTGTTACATCAATCCTCGCGTTGATTTTGCGTTTAAGAAATTATTTGGTAGTGAAGAAAACAAAGATTTATCCATAGCACCGTAAAACCCCGTCCTTCAGGTCGGGGATATAAGGTGCAGTCTTGCTACTCATCTTTTTGTTGGTAGATTAACATTCATGCTCATTCGCAAGGGATATAAATTCAGACTTGAACCAAACACGGATCA
>JAUZQO010000068.1 GCA_030950925.1 Mariprofundaceae bacterium | reverse complement strand
CAACGCAAAAAGAGCAGAAATAAGGGTCACACTCCAGCCTTTTAGCAAGAATGAGTTCCCTGCCATTCTGTTAATAATCCCCTGAATCATTTCAAGGTGCTTTAATTTTGCTTCGATGATGAACTCCTTGAGACCCTAACGACTTGCATGAGGGGCGAGCGAAGCGAGTCCCTCTCGATGCTCTTGTTAGATGATAATCGACAATGAAACCAGACACCATCAGGCAAACCCTCCCAAAATAAGCACTCACTTTCAATGCAACCTTGCCTTTCAGCAAGAAAACTAAGAAAAGCCGCTCAATCTTTACCTTTTCCAAAACAAACACCCAAAACCACAAGGAGCTTCTTCACCTTTATCATTTCAGAGAAAACTCTTAAAACCTGATTGAGCCTCAACTTTGATGAAAAACTGCTGCTTTATTTTGACGCAATCACTCTTGGCAATTTCATTGAAGGAGAAATTAAACAACCCATTCAACACACTCTTTCAAGCTTGGGCGACTTCAAATGAAATCACCCAACTTTCAAACAAGCCCGATTCAACAAGACAACAATAAAGACCTAAATTTCATCAGGATTAACCTTAAACCTCATCCCAAAAATCATCTAACGACCTGCATGAGGGGCAGAGCGAAGCGATGTCCCTCTCGATGCTCTGGTTAGGCATTTCTTGCATATTTTACGAAATGTAATTAAAGGGCATCAGCAAATCGCTTATTTATTTCTGAAATAAATTCAGATAGATCGATGATAGTGTTAAAAACAATTTCTTTACCACCATTGTTTCTTGTTCTGAATATTACACCGCCTTGTTCTGTTAGTTCTACATTAGGCTTATTATCAGGAATATATTCACCAGCATGAGCAAGTGCATTTCGAATCATAACGACTTTATCTTTCATTTCATCATCATCAACCAATTTTACTTTAAGAAACATGACAGTTGGAATTAGATGGGCTAATGCTACTTCAACGGTATATAGCTGCACGCAATGATAATCCTCAGGTATACTACATTGAGAAAGTATGCTTCGATAAAACGCCTTATTTTCTGGTTCGGACAACTTTGCTAGGACAGCATCAGCATGTCTAACTCTAGCTACCAAATTCTTTATATTGATGTTCATTAATTCCCCTTAAATGCCTAACGGCTTGCATGAGGGGCTGGAGCGAAGCGGAAGTCCATCTCTATGCTTTTGTTAGCCATTACGCTGATAGAGTGCATAGGTATAGGGTCGAGGATCACCAATTGGATTAATGAAAATATAATCCTCATGTTTGATAAGCTCAAACTCTTTACCCATACGTTCTGTCATCTCTTCAACAGAATATCGGTGAAGTTCAAGACCTGCACACTTAGGAACACCTGTAACCGAAAACTCCGCCAGCAAAACATATCCCATTGGGCGTACTATTAAACGTAAGTTATCAAAATAACTTTGAATATCCGCATCTTCGAGTAGAAAATGGAGGACTGCTCGATCAATCCATATATTTACTTGAGGAGTATCATTAGGTAGAGGTTTAGAAATGTCATGGTGAAGCCATGTTAACCTATCACTCACCCCTATTCTGCTTTTTAATTTATTTAGAGCTTCATCACTAATATCATTTAGAATAAGTTCATGCTCTCTCACCAAAAGTTCATCGACAAGAAGGGATGTTCCTGCGCTAGGTAGAAATATTGTCGTATTTTCACGTTGTGGAATTAGATTGAGAAATTTCAACGTCTGAGATATATCACTTTCATACCAACCAAGTTCAGAATCAGTCTTGGTGGAAAAAATTGTATCCCAATGCTGGCTTGTCATAATCATTTTCTCCTTATGGCTAACGTCATGCATCAGCGGCATTTCGCAGCTTTGCTTGGGTGTGCGACCATGAGCGCGAGCGAATAGCACACCCAAGCAAAGCTGTGAAATGTCCGTTGCATGCTTTTGTTAGATGCCGGTCTGCCACACATTAAGTTTGATTCTCTTTCCGTCCGGTTACATTGTTTTGCTTCTAAGTTTAATGTGAATACCCGAATAAAACCACCGAATTTTCTATTATGTAGCTCGTTTATTGTGAGTTGTTGTATATTTGCCATTTTTAATGGTAAGAATGTTGATTTCAAATGTTTTTGAATGGAATATGGCTGACGAATGTACTTTTGAAGTGAACAATTAACCTATTGTGCCCCTAGGCGAATAGCACGAACATTCAAAGTTAATGAAGAATTTTAAATAGGACGCCAAAGTGTTTTAGATATTTTGGTTTGTAATTGTATAACCGAACGTGAACGAAGGGGGCTAAACTTTATTTAAAATAGGAAGGGTGGATTTAGGTAGAAATGGCTAGCGGGATTGTTGAATTTACAGAAGTTTAAAAATAACAATCGCTTAACGAAACCGAAAAACATAAAAATTATATTATCAGAATAGCTCATGAAAAAACAATTACTAAAATAAACTTCAGCATCTAACGACCCAAATGAGGGGCGCGAGCGCAGCGAGCGTCCCTCTCGATTTGACTGGTTAGGCATTATTCCCACAGCAAAATTTCAAACCAGGAATATGAGCCAACTCAATTCTAATGCCATCTGGATCAGAAAAGAATACT
>JAUZQO010000067.1 GCA_030950925.1 Mariprofundaceae bacterium | reverse complement strand
GAACATTTTAGAATCATGGCGGCAGGACATTGCCGTTTCAGCCTGTGGAGTGGATGCAATAGCAACCACAATGAAGCAGGAACCTGCATTAGCATCATGCTAATCGAATCCCCTGAATTTATTCATGGGGAGGATGTCAAGCTTCTTGTTGTTTTCTTAAGCGAATCATTTCGCGGTGACGACGAAATACATATTTGGCAACAGAGTCTTCTTCTTCATCACAGCGATAACAAAATTTCACGCCAATAAACGGTCGATTATCTTGAGTTTTCCTTGCCCACATCACTTCCCCTAACAATTCCAACACAACGGGAGGAAAAGATGGCAACATCATGGTCATAAAAATAGGGTCACCTTGACGATAACGTTCATCACTCACAAAACTTGCCCCAGTGACACTCAAGTTAATAGGGCGCTCTTTCAAATCACTACGATTGGCATCATTTAGTGTATTGATACCAATCAAATAATTGAGCTTGGCATCCAAAGACTCCATCGCTTGAGCCACTTCTGAATTCAATTTATTGCGTGAATCCCCAGTAAATAAATCAGTGCCAACCATATCACGTAACATGGAACTTTGACGTGAACGTATGCCCACATGTTTTCTACGAATTTCAAATTCCTCAGTCGATAAAGGTTCATCATTCCAAGGTAGTATATCTTCGATTCTAAAATCTTGTCGGCGGTTATCGGCATTATCAGGCATGTAAGACTCCTTCCATCATGTCGGATGCAGATAAGGGCATCAGCCCTTCTGTATTTTTCGGTGTTGGGTCTGCTTGGGTATGTACCAAACCATTCTCAATCACCGAAACTGCAACCTCAACCACTTGTGGATCAAATTGTATGCCAGAATTGTTTCGAAGCTGTTCCAAGCAAAAAGATAAGGGTTTTGCCATACGGTAAACACGGTGGGTTGTCATTGCATCAATGGCATCAGCCACACATACAATCCGTGCTTCAAAAGGAATATCTTCCCCCGCTAAACTATCTGGATAACCTCGACCATCCATCCGTTCATGATGGTGGCGCACCATCAAACGCTCCCGCACCAAGCTGTCCATATTTTTTAAAATACTATCACCAATGGCGGGGTGTGCTTTCATTTTGGCAAACTCTTGTTCTGTATAACGACCTGGTTTCAAAAGAACGGCATCGGCGACACCCACTTTGCCAATATCGTGTAAACGCCCGCCTGTACGAATAATTTGAATCGTTTCTTCATCCAAGCCAAGTTCTTGCGCAAAAACCATGGATAAATGACCGACACGCATCGAATGATCTTTGGTATAACGATCACGGGCTTCCAAGGAGCGAACGAGACCAATGAGTGTTTGATTCATACTATCTGCCAAAGCTGCATGTACCGCTCGATTATCCAATAAGGTATCGAGTTCTTTCATTAACAATCCCAATAGGTGACGTTCTTCAGACTTGAGAGGCTCATTACTTTTTCTTTGCATCAAACAAAGAACACCCATATGAATACCTTGAAGTGACACGGGAATAGCCACATAAGCATCATCATTCACACCTGGCCAGCAAGGTTGTGACGCACCAGCCGAAGACAGCACTTCCAGATATTCTTCTTCAGCATAAATCAGTGGACGAAAAGGGGTCTCCCCCAATGCACATTGCATGGTAAGAGCTATATCATTCATACCTTTGTTGGCAACAATAACCAACGACTCCTGTTTGCGTTCAAACAGCGCAAGAAAACCTCGCTCAGCATGCACCATCTCTAGGGCTAGACTCAATGTTGCTTGACATACACCCGATACATCACGTTTTTTGGGAATTTCATCAAACATTCGGTAAAGCAACCCCAAACGTCGATCCATTTCAAACATTTCAGGTAACAATCGATGATTATCATGTTTTTGTATTTTTGGAATAGGTACATCATCCATGTTATCAACAGTTAAGAAAGTACGCATGCAATCCAGCAAGACTTCTGGATCAAAAGGTTTTGCCAACACATGAGCCACATTCAAACGCCCTGCTTGCTGCAAACGTTCCGCAGATAAAAAGCCACTGACCAAGATGACTGGCATATCATTGCCAGCCTCTCTGAGTTCCTCAATCAAAGCCAGCGATTGCCCATCGCCCAAACTTAAATCTGTCACCAATCCTTGCCACGGCTGCTTCGCCAACATCGCCCGAGCTTCACTCAAACTGCTGGCTTGTCCTACATAAATCTCCACACCCAAATCTTGAACAATTTCTGTCATCACTTCTCGTACAGCGGGCTGATCCTCAAGCACCAATATGTCTAACATCTATTCACTCCCACGCAGTCCATATGCACGCCTTGCCACACCCGTCGAGCGGTTACTTGCATCCAGCTCTATTTTTTGAGGAATAAACATAGATGATGCCACAGTATCCGATAACTTCAGCTTCATGGCATCACAACGCCGTAATAGTCGTTGGTAACGCGCGGCATTATCCAAACGTACACGAATCTCTGTCAACTGAAATGGTTTGCTTACAAAGTCATATGCCCCTTGCTCCACAGCATGTAAGGCATCTTCAATCCCTGAATAACCAGTCATCAATATCACCAATGTATCACTATCTTGATTGCCAATTTCTGCCAAAAGCGTCAAACCATCGGCACCTGGCATGACAATATCCGTCAAAACCAAGTCATAGGTATGTTGGTGTAACAATGCCAAAGCATCATCACCACGGTGGCATGCAGTCACGTCGTAATCACCTTCTGATAAATATTCCACCAGCAGTGCTGCCAAGGCTTTATCATCTTCTGCGATCAATAAACGCGTCTGCTTCATAACTATGTCTCCTGTGAATGGCTATACATCTTAAGCAAGCGTGCCTCCAAGTCTTCCTGCTTGTATGCAGCACTTTGTCCCGAAGGCGTGTATGTTTGTCCACTTTGCTTGCTTGCTGAACCTTTTCTAGCTTCAGAAGAGATGTTCACTTGATCCTCAACATGGCTTTGTTTGGCACCACTATCACGTGAGGTTTCAGTGGCTGAACGTGTATTTTGTTGAAGAAGCCGGTGAACCAAAGCATCAGTTGGACGAATGCCTAAAGACATATTTCACCTCCTTTTCACAGTATCTCAGCTCAAATAACCCATCTAGGATGATGTGGTACTTAAACCTTCAATACTTCTATCGGATGTGAATCAGAAAACTTAAGCCCAGTGGACGACTCTATTTTTGCAGAAGACCTAAAAAACAGCAAATATTCATGCATTTGCCGCAGTCAAGGCAGGGGATGTTGGATGTTTCATCCAATGGTAACGCAATGCTAAGGTCGTATCATGTTGAATACATTGAATACCGCGCCTTGTGACAGTATTGAGTAAAATCGGCGCACGAATATTGGCTGTCACCCAAGTGCTATCGGCAAAAGGATTCAACACCAACATCCACAGGACATCATCGCCTTTTTCTAACTGTTGGCGTGTCATGTCTAAGCAATGAAGCTGATCTTGTGATACATGAGGCGGGCAACCCAAACGTTCGTCATCCCAAGCTGTTAAAATAAATGATGCTTCAACTTGATCAAACGACTGCATACATACCAAGTCCCCTGTACCGGCATAAATAAAACCAAATGCATGGGCTGAACCAAATCCAGCCAAACCCTGTGGGAAAATATAGGGATCTTGATTGTTATCACTCTTCGGTATGATCTGCGACATTCACCCCTCCTTGTAACCATGCCAATGCATTGGCATGGCATGCAGCCCGATTTTCTTGTTGAATTATTTTATAAATTTCCAAGCGATGAACAGGCACTTCTACAGGTGCATCAATGGCGAAACGAATACCACGACCAGGCTGTACCTCCTGAATCACCACACGAATATCATCACCAATACAAATAACATCCCCAGATTTTCGCCGCAATACCATCATTTAAGATAATTAATCAAACTTAATGACTTCAATTGAGATATTTGGCTGTATGACACTTGCAAAGCAATACGAGACTGTTGCAACTTCGCTACAGCGGCTGGAATATCCGCTGCTTCATGTTGGTTCAATTGCTTATCCAAGTTAAATTTCATGTCTGTGTATGATGTTTTACTCACGGTCAAAGCAGAAATACGTCCACCCACTTCACTGGTTAAGTCTATCATACCATTGCTTGCCGTATTTAAATCACCCAATGCTGTTTGTACACCCGCCTGATTATTGGCCGTTAAAGCGGTGACGAAGCTTTGTAACGCCGTAAATGCGGCTGTAAAGCGAGCGTCATCCCCCCGAACATTGCTTTTCACTTGATGGATATCACTGATGGCAACGGTTCGATCTTGGGCGCTTCCTGTATAAGTATAATTACCTGTGATTACATCCTGTGTAAATGCAGATTTATCCACCGCAGTACCTGCAAACAAAGACTGACCTTGCCACTTCTGGTTGGCATCATTGGCAAATTGCGTCAGCAAATGTTTCACTTCTACAGTTGCAGATTGACGCTCCGCTGCCCCCACATTGCCAGAGCCTTGTTGCACAGCCAATGTCTGCACGCGCACCATGATATTTTTCATGTCATTTAACATGGTTTGCGATGAACCTAACCTCGATTCTGCGGTTTTAATCGCAGTCAAGCTACCTTGCATACCCTTTTGAGCATGGCGCAAATCCAAGCTTATTTTATAATCCAAACCCGCCTGCGATGGTCGCTGAAAACGCAACCCTGATGATACCTGTTCAGTTGTATCGGCTTGAATTTTGGTTTGTTTATTGACCCCTTTTAAAAGAGTGTCATACATTTGCATACTTGTAATTCTCATCGAATTAACCCCATCAACGTACTCAGCATTTGATTGCTGGTTTGGATAATTTTCGCCGATGCCTCATAGGAACGTTGGTATTTAATCATGTTCACCAGCTCTTCATCCACATTCACACCTGAAAGTGCTTGCCGTTGTTGCATTAAGGAACTTGCTTCTGCCGTATGAAAACTTGTTTGTTGGGTTGCCAACGCGACATCATTGCCATAAATCGTCGAAAGTGTTGATGTGCGCGCACTTAAACTGACACTATTGCTTCCATCAAACGAAACCGCAGCATTTTGTAAGCGCATCATTTGTAATGCAGCTTGATTATCACCCGTCTGAATGAAGGATGTCGTTGGATCAATTTTTCCTGTCGCAATCAAACCTGCATCAGCTTGTACCGCTGCTGAAACCTGCAAGCTTGCTGCGTTTGTACCTTGGAAAATATTGTTGATTTGATAAGCAGCCAAAAAATTCGATGTATCATTGGCAAAGCCCATTTTGTTTACACCTGCATTCATGACCAAGCGTCCACCCACATCCACACTCGCTGTCACGCCCAAACCACTACCTGAAATAGCTGTCGCAATACTTGCCATGGTACTTGTTGCTGTGACAGGAATCGTGACCTGACTTAACGGCGTTAACGGCGCACCTGCACTATCGTATGCATGAATCGTGAAACTACCTGGCACAATCATTTGCGCTGAAAATGGATTTTTTTGTGCCACATCATTGACAGGTAGTGCTTGATTCAATGCACCTTGTCCTGATGTGACCAGCGAAGCCTGAGTTGAACCGACACCCGAAGCATTCGCCTGATTGATACCAAATGCTAAGTTAACCGCAATACTATCAAGCTTGGTTAAATAACCACCCAAACGATCATCTCTTAAGGCAATTGAGCCCCCAATGGTGCCACTTTGGGTGATACCTGTGACTGTTTGTTGTGTATTCACAATCACCACATCTTGAAATCCATTGGCAGCCAAAGTCGTACTACGTCCCAAGTGATTCACCACATTGTCTTGCACCAACAAATCACCACCCATACTTTGCAACAACACACCACCATTGTTCACCTTCACTTGTTGTATAGGCATAAATTTAGAAATATCACGGATGGCTTGGTCGCGTTGATCCCTTAAATCATTGGCAGCACCCAGCACGCCTTGTGAAGCACCTTCCGTTTTTAAAATTTGTGTATTCAATGCACCCACTTGATCCAGTAAGTTATTGACTGATGTAATATCTTGGGTGATTTTTGCATCCGATTGCGTTTGTGCGGATGTTAATTGGCGACTCATATCCGACAAGCGGGTTGCCAGTGCCACACTTTTACTACTCACATTGATTTTTTGAGCGACATCTTGCGGTGCATTCGCCATTTGTTGTGTGGCGGCAAAAAAATCATCAATGGCGGCTGATAACCCTGTACTCTGTAAACTACCAAATGTTGTCTCAATACTGCTTAAACCTGTCTGAAGATTTTGCCAATAACCTTGCTGACCATTATTTTTTAACATGGCTTGATTGATAATGGGATCAACTGTTCGTGAAATATTGCTCAGTTGTACCCCACGTCCAAAATTCAACCCACCCTGTTGAATAGGTATTGCAGAGGACATTTGCGAGCTTTGACGTGAATAACCAGGTGTATTCACATTGGCCATATTATTGGCAACCACATCCATGGCTTTTTGCTGGATCTTTAGACTGCCTGCTGCCAAGTTTAATGCACTGGAAATCATTTCATACCTCCATAGGCAGCCACTTCATTGCCATAGTTTTTCTGCACAGGTAGCGCTCCGATTTCCTGCAACACATGATTGGTCACACTCCAAGCTGCATGCAAAAGAATTTTATTTTCATCCGTTGCCACACGTACTTGTTCCAAACGTTCCAAAACCCCCAAGCGTTTCACTTGCAGCTCTGCTTTGGATGTTTCGACATATTCATCAATAAAAAGTTCTAAACTGGTTTCAGCAGGCACACCTTCCTTCATCATAAGTCGGCGGCAGCGGCTTTCCAATTCCACCAATTCACTTTGACATCGCGCTCGATCATCAAACAACAACTCCAAGGCTTCACCAGCAAAACTATGCGCAGCTTCACGTTCATTCTGAATAATGGTTTCCATTTTTTTGGCTGCTACATCCAAGCGACCTAAAATTTCATCCAAATGTTTGGCGATATTGTGTGTTTTAATGATTGCTACCATGTTCGCTCCGCTAACGCATTTCGTACAATCTGCGTTGCCACTTTTTTGCTGTTACATTGAAATATTCCCTTCTCTAAAGCATCTCGGATGCCTTCAATTTTCTCCAAACGCACATCGGGCATATCCGCCATCATGGTATGTGCCACTTCCCGTAAAGTTTCTGCATCACTCACTTGAACACGATCAGCCCCTTTCTTTGATGAAGCTTTGCCTTTTTTTCGGGAAGCTCCCGTTTTTTGTGCAGAGCCAACAGAGCCAACAACCCCAACACCACTAATGCGAACCATCGATGCCTCCTCTTAACGCTGAAAATGAAGCCACCTTTTCACTATCGGTTGCTTTTTGTGCTGCTTGAATCATATCTTGCCTTGAAGCTTGATCCGCACCCGATGTTTTTTCCATTTGACGGTAAATATTCATCGCAAGCCCCAAGCTTCCCCGTTGACTGGCAGCATCCGATACTGCCTGATCAAACATCGAATCTTGAACACCTTGAGCAAATCCATGCTTTAATAAGCCACCATCAGGAATCGTTTTACGCATGGCTTGCATCATTTGCTTAAACAACATGCCTTCAAATTTTAAACTAGCCTGCCATAATTTTTCATCCCTAATCTCTGTATGCCCAACAAATACCGTTTGCTTTTTATCATTCACATGCTTCATAAAATCACTTTTAAAAGATGTACCCGCAGATGGGCTTGTAGATTTATAGCGTGCATCTTTTTGTAGCACCTGCCCAATGACTGTTTCAACCAAATCACGCATCAGATCACCTTTAATTCAGCATGCAATGCACCCGCCGCTTTAATGGCTTGCAAGACTGAAATCATATCACTGGGTGATGCACCCACTGAATTCAATGCCGATACCAAGCTAGTCAACGATACTTGGCGGGGTAACACGACCAACTTGGCAGCATCTTCTTTCACTGTGACTGTTGTGTTATCTGTGGTTGTTGTTTTACCTTCTGAAAAAGCATTCGGTTGAGAAACGTTGGGGTTTTCCCCTACACTCACATGAATGTTACCATGGGCGACAGCCACCATATCAATCTTCACTTCTTGCCCCATCACAATCGTGCCTGTTCGTTCATCCACCACCACAATCGCGGCATGATCTGTCGTTAATTCAACCTGCTCCAAGTCACCCATCAACATCACTGCGTTATTTTTGAAATTTTTCACTTCTACCGTGCCAGCATCCACAGCCAATGCGATTTTTTGACCAAAACGGCGGTTGATCGCCTGCTGCATACGTCGAACTGTTGTGAAATCAGCATGGTTCAGGCGCAACACCACCTTGGCTTGATTGGATCGAAAGCCATTAGGAGCCGCGCGTTCCACCCGTCCACCATTGGGAACCTTGCCCACAGTGGGATGATTTTTGGTCACGCTTTTACCTTTGCCAGCCAAAGCAAAACCACCCACAGATATGGCACCCTGTGCGACCACATAAACTTGACCATCACCGCCAAGCAATGGTGTAATCAACAGTGTTCCACCCCGTAAACTTTCAGAATCACCCATGCTGGATACTGTCATATCCAAATTTTGACCAGGTCGTGCAAAAGCAGGCAACTCGGCTGTGACCATCACTGCCGCAATATTTTCTGGCTTCATGGTTTTAATATCAGCCCTTACGTTCACACCAAAACGATCCAACATCGCCGTAATGCTTTTAATGGTAAAGGGTGAATAGTTATACGTATCTCCTGTACCATTTAAACCCACCACCAAACCATAACCAATCAAAGCATTACCACGCACACCTTCCACAGTTGCCAAGTCTTTGATACGTTCCGCATATACTGTTGGAATCAGCAGCAAAGAAAGAAAAATACCCAATATATATCGCATGATTTTCTCCTAAAATGGCCAAACCGCATCAAGCGA
This sequence comes from Mariprofundaceae bacterium, assembly GCA_030950925.1. Lineage (GTDB taxonomy): Bacteria > Pseudomonadota > Zetaproteobacteria > Mariprofundales > Mariprofundaceae. The sequence goes on along the minus strand of JAUZQO010000067.1, from coordinate 45,317 downwards.
CCGAGATAACCACCCTTTGTGTGTCACTGATGCCAGTTCACCACCACCACCATAACTAATCACAGCTTGTGCCACTTTGGATGATGGGATGGTATTGTTGGACGTAATATCATAGGGACGAATCACCCCCATAAACGTGAGTTCTTGAGGCTGTTGATTGATACTGACTTGCCTACGCCCTATAATTCTCATATTACCGTTGGCAAAAACCTCTGTGACCACCGATGTCACGCTGGCAGTTAACCTATCTGAATTGGTGGTTTTTCCTGAACCATCAAAACTTCCACCATCCTTCACATCTAAGCCTGTAGAGGGCTGAAATGTTGGGTTCTTTGCAGATAATGCAGCATTCAAACCAAACGCAGCCTTTACGCCCGTTTGATGCGAAGATTTTCGACTACTCTTGGTTGCCAAGCTCCGCGTTGCACTGGCATTTTCTGCCACCAACACCGTGACCAAATCACCCACGGCATGTGCTTTGGGGTCTGTAAACATCGTCACACCCGTGTTGTTCCACAAAGAACCTGTTTCCACATGATTATTTTGTTTTGCATGCATGGCACGTTCAACAAGATCTAGGTTTTTATCTTCTTTGATGGAATAGGCTGATGGCGTTGTTGCACATGCTGGCAACACCAATACCACGCACATGATCCACCACCATTGTTGAACTTGTTTATTCATTTGTATCTCCACTGAACTCATCGACCGTTATTTCAATTTAACGAATTAAATATGAACCTTGACCGTATGTGCATCCACAATAATGGCTTGCACACGCTCTTTACTACGCATGTTTTGTACCAAGACCTTATCGCCTAAACCTCCAGCTCGCATCACCACACCATCAGCACGCACCGAAAAGAAATCATTCCCCGCAACAATCGACACCCTATCCCCCCGCTGCAATAAGGGCGGACGCTTCACCATATTTGAAAAAACCACATCATGGGCATGCATGGGGCGTGTCAAACGCATGCCCAGCAAACCTTGTTTAGATGTCCAAAAAACACCGCCGTGACCAGCAATATCCTGACGTTCCACTTGCAATAATGAGGCTTGTAACAAAGAACGTGAGGGCAACTCTTGCCGAACCGTGACCACATTGGCCCACCAATGAACATTGACAGATACATACCAACGTCGCGCCGTACGCCCTTCACCCTGTTTTGCAATCATCGATATGCGTGACGCATGGCTCCTTAATGTCGGTAATATCCAATGCACTTCACCTTGAATATTGGGTTCGCGTATCATCCCGATCAATTCAGCCTGTGCGCCATTATAAACAATACCTTGCTTAAAAAACTGCTGTAATGACTCACTCAACGGACTGCCCCACGCCGCTCCACTCAAAAGCAACCCAATACTCAAGATAAGTATCCTTTGAAAAGTGTGTGAAATATTCATATCAAAAACTAACGGCGTACATTATTGGCAGTTTGTAGCATTTGATCTGCCGCTTGAATCGCTTTGGAGTTCATTTCGTAGGAACGTTGCGCTGCAATCAAGTTCACCATTTCTTCCACGATATTCACATTGGACATTTCCAACGTTCCTTGACTCAAGCCTCCGAAACCATTGTTTCCTGCCGTTCCAGAAATGGCTTGTCCCGAAGAATTACTGGGTTGAAACATGGAACTACCCAAAAGCTTTAAACCACCAGGATTACTAAAATCCACGGTTGTAATTTGTCCAATCACAGAAGAGACATTCCCTGGCTGAACTGCTGAAACAGTGCCATCAGCCCCAATGTCAATGGAAATCGCATCTGTTGGAATGTTGATCGTTGGTTGCAAGACATCACCATTGGCTGTCACCATTTGACCTTGTGCATCGACGCCAAATGAACCCGATCGTGTATATGCTAATTCACCATTCGCCATCAAAATCTCAAAAAAACCACGCCCTTGAATCGCTAAATCCATCGGGTTTCCTGTTTGCTTCATGCTTCCTGTAGAAAAAATATGACTCACACTCGAGGTTTCCACCCCCAAACCAATTTGAATACCAGAAGGCAATTGATTACCACTTGCACTGGATTCTGAACCTGGTGCTTTCACTTGTTGATACATCAAATCTTGGAAATTTGCCCGACCACGTTTAAAGCCTGCTGTATTCACATTGGCCAAGTTATTGGAAATAACATCCACATTGGTGGTTTGTGCATTCATGCCTGTCGCGGCTGTCCATAAAGCTCGCATCATAATAGTATCCTCCGAAAGTTAGCCAACTCGTCCAACTTTATCGTTGAGCAAGCCTTCTTGTTGATTATATTGTTCTAAAAGTTTCATCATGGATTGGTTGCTGCGAGAATTTTGCATCATTTCCACCATCATGAGGACTGAGTTCACATTGGAGCCTTCCAACATCCCCTGCTCCAAGGAGACACTGTTATCGGCTACTTTTACATTCTTTGCATCTGTTTCCAATACCGTTCCAGATGCTTTCTGAACTTGGGTCATGTCCTTGATTTGGTACAAGCCCACTTGTGCGACTTCTAGTTGATTGATACTTAATTTCCCTTCACGCGTAGCTGTTAAAATACCTTGGGGAAGGGTGATTTTTTTACCCTTATTATCCAAAATGGGAAGGTTACTTTCGGTGAGTAATGTGCCTTGTGCATCCATATGAAAATCACCTGCTCGTGTGTAGCCCACCGATGTTTTCCCTTGTGCATCCGTCATTTGAACCTTAAAAAAACCATTGCCACGCAAAGCAAAATCAAAGTCATTACCTGTTTTACGAATAAGACCTTTATCAGGGCTGATAAATTGATGATCCATGGTCATATAAGCAGCGGATTTCACACCCGTGCTTTCAGCACCGACATTGGCCAGTACGGTTGAAAATGCAGAACGATCACGCATAAAACCAACCGTATTCACGTTAGCTAAATTATGACTGATACTATCCAGTTTATTACCCGTCATCTGACCTGCAACACCCGAAATATAAAAACCACGATTCATAAAAACTCCCTTCAAACCATGTCGCTTCTAAGATCACTAAAGCAGGCACGATGCCAAAGGTTATTCAATCAATAAATCATTGTTATATCATATATATTTTTTATGCAACAGGTGGCGCATGTAAACGCAGTGGTATATCTTGCCGCTACTTGGTGGACATTTTTTCCGCCATTTTCTGATCGGTCTGATACAAGAAGGAAAGAAGCTCTGCCACCAGCTGGTATGCTTCTTCAGGAATTTCAGAGCCCACAGGCACCTGCGCCAACAGTTGGGCTAAATTATCATCCTTATGAATATGAATATCATTTTCACGGGCGATTTCTAAAATTTTCTTGGCAATTTCCCCTAGACCCGATGCCAACACCTTTGGGGCTTTCGGGGCTTTAGGATCATAACCCAAAGCCACTGCGGCTGGCTGATTTTTCATCGCAATGCTCGTTGACTCTGGCTATCAAGCACCTTGCGAACGACTACTTTCACCCTCAGAAGCTTGGGTCACCATAGGTTCAATACTTTCTGAAGATGAACTTTCATTGATGTCACTTTTTGCTAAAGTTTGGGCTTGAGGTGAAATGGTTACTGGGTCACTCACTGCAAGCTGCGTGGCATCTTTTGCACTCGCAGCCACCTGTGTATCAGCGGTGGTCTGTACGGGTGTTTGTGCACCTGAAACAATCGCTTGAACTTGAGATTCGGCAGTGATTTGCCCTGTTGGATTGATTTGCATGATATTCTCCGCGCATAAAAATTTATGGAACATGACACACATACCATCGCTTATAAGTTAATAGACTTTAATGCAGTGCTTATTTGCTCCAAACACTTCCTTGCGTGGTCAAAAACAGATCTTCAACTTTCTTTCGTGCCCAAGGTGTATGGCGAAGAAATTTTAGACTTGATTTCACCGATGGGTCGCTATTAAAACAACGAATATTGATGCGTCGTCCCATGTCTTCCCAACCATAATGCTGAACCAACACATGAATAATTTTTTCCAATGTCATCCCATGCATGGGATCATGGGATTGCGTTATTTTTTCAGTCATGCTTGTATCCTTTCAAGATCAGAAGGAATCTGATCAATAAGTAATTTATATTCTATGGCATCATTTAATGCACGGTATGTTGCTTCCAATATATCATGAGATACACCCACTGTACTCCACTTTTTCACGCCATCTGTGGATTCAATCAAGACTCGGACTGCCGCTTTTGTGGCTTCTTTGCTTGATAAAACACGCACTTTAAAATCACTTAAACGTGTACTTTCCAAGCATGGGTAAGCGCCTGATAGAGCCATTCGTAAGGCTTTATCCATGGCATGGATAGGTCCTTCACCCAAGGCTGATCTGTGTAATAAACGATCATGTACGCGCACTTGTACCGAAGCTTCCGCTTCAGGTTGTTTTAAATGACCTCGTTTTTCATCAAACACTCGAAAGCCCACCAATTCAAAATGTCGTTGATAGCGTCCCATCGCCCGTTGTAATAAGAGTTGAAAGGAGGCATCAGCGCCTTCAAAGGCATAACCATGAGCTTCCATATGCTTGATGTTTTTTATCACCTCTTTCACGACTGGATCATTGGCTTGAATGATAGCAGTCGGTTCTAACTGTTGTAATTTTGCCACAATATTACTGCGACCTGCTTGATTGGAAATCAAAATATGTTGTGAGTTTCCCACGCATGTCGGATCAATATGTTCATACAAACGGCGATCTTTTTGAATCGCTGACACATGAACCCCCCCTTTGTGTGCAAAAGCACTTTGCCCTACAAAAGGTTGGTGTCGCCAGGGCAAACGGTTCGCCATTTCATTCACAAAAGAAGAAAGATATGTCAGTTGACCGAGTTGTTTTTGGTTCACACCACAATCCAATGTCATTTTCAAACAAGCAATGGGAATAAAGGAAATGAGATTGGTATTGCCACAGCGCTCACCAATGCCATTGATGGTACCTTGAACATGAGATGCGCCAGCCCTGACCGCAGCAACTGCATTGGCAACAGCCATTTCTGAATCATTGTGCGCATGAATGCCAATGGTCACATTGGGGAATTCCTGTTTAACCCTCTGCACAATATTTTCGATTTGATGCGGTAAAGAGCCGCCATTGGTATCACATAAGACGAGGGTTTCAGCACCACCCTGCATCGCTGCATGTAAGACTTGCATGGCATAATTTGGGTTGGCGATAAAACCATCAAAGAAATGTTCAGCATCAAAGATTACTATCGCAATATGTTCTTTTAAATAAGCAATCGAGCCTTGAATAAGATTTAAGTTTTCTTCCAAACTTAAGCCCAAGCCTTTGCTGACATGTAAATCCCAACTTTTTCCAAAAATACACACAGCATCGGAGCCTGAAGCCATCAAGTTGTTTAAGCCTTGATCCTCTGAAATAGTATGCCCTGTACGCGCAGTACTGCCAAATGCGACCAGTTTTGTATGTTTCCAAGTGCGGTGTTTCATGGATTCAAAAAAAGCTTGGTCGGTGGGGCTTGCACCTGGCCAACCACCTTCAATCCAATCCATGCCAAAGTCTGCTAACGCCTCAGAAATGCGTACTTTATCTTCGGTTGAGAAATGAATACCCGCTGTTTGTGCACCATCTCGTAAGGTTGTGTCATAAAGTTGAATACGTTTTAACGCGCTCATGGTTCAGATTCCTTGATTTAAAAAACATGACACGAAGCCTATGCTTTTCTATCTTATAATATTAAACGCAACGCTGCTATGGTTCTGTAAAACGTACAATGTCCAGTGCCAACACTATACAGGTGCTGAGATCAAGCCATTTGATAAGAAAACCCCACAGTACCAATAAATATTAATCAGCCTGTTTACGAATCCATGTTGGAATAGACAGTTGCTCTTCATCATAGGCCACTGCATTACTAGCCTTTACGGCAACACGCACGCCTTTGCTCACTTCAAATTTGGCATAATCTTTCGCACGAGGAATCCTGACTTCAGCTTGAATAGGTATTTCAACCACTTCCTCTTCAATAGCCACAACCTGCATAGGCTCCTCAGGAACAATCAAAGTTTCTTTATGATTCAAGCCTGTCGCAACCACGGTGATACTTAAATCTTCTCCCATATCAGGGTCATTCACAATACCAAAAATAATATTGGCATCTTCATCCACAAGATTCGAAATAGTACTCACAGCCTCATCAACCTCATGCAAACCAACAGATTCATTGCCTGTCACATTAATCAAAATTGCCCGCGCACCCTGAATATTTACATCTTCAAGCAAAGAAGATGCAATCGCCTGCTCCATGGCCTCACATGCACGATTTTCACCTGTGGCACGCCCTGTCCCCATCATTGCCATACTCTGTTCTTCACTCATCACAGATTTTACATCGGCAAAATCCACATTGACGTAACCCGAGTTGGCAATCAAATCAGAAATCCCTTTCACCGCTTGATACAAGACGTTATCTGCTTCAAGAAATGAATCCATCAGGCTGGTGTTTTTACTTACCACGCCCAAGAGCTTTTGATTGGGAATGACAATCAATGTATCAATAAACTTGCGTAGCTCTTCAATCCCAGCATCCGCTTGTTTCATGCGACGGCGACCTTCAAAACCAAAAGGCTTGGTCACAATACCCACGCTAAGAATACCCATCTCTTTTGCGACTTCAGCAATCACAGGTGCGGCACCTGTTCCAGTGCCACCACCCATACCCGCTGTGATAAACAACATATCTGTATCTACAAGCAATTCACGCAAATGGTCTTTTTCTAATTCAGCGGCTTCTTTCCCAATTTGAGGTTTGGCACCCGCACCCAAACCACGCGTTTGCTCGCTCCCCAACTGTAAACGCACCTCAGCTTGACTGTTTTCAATGGCCTGTGCATCAGTATTGGCGACAATAAACTCAACACCTGTCATATTTTTCCGAATCATATTGTTGATGGCGTTGCCACCACCACCACCGACACCAATCACTTTAATCTTTGCTGAAAGTCCGCTGGTCTCATCAATTTCATAATAAATAGCCACTTTCGACTCCTAAACCCATACTTCCAATTTTATATTTATGGTTCACTTTGTATCGCCAAACCATTGACGCATTTTCTGCCATACGCCTTGTTGTTCATTTGATATACTGTGGGCTGCAAACGATGTTTTCTGGTTATTCTTGCCATACAATAACAAACCAACACCCGTTGCATAAATGGGACTTGAGACCACGTCTACCAAGCCACCAACACCTTGTGGGTAGCCTAGGCGGACGGGCAAGCCATCAAAGGTTTGCTCTGCCAAATCAACCATACCTTCCAGTAAAGAAGTGCCCCCTGTAATCACCAAACCAGCTGCCACCAATTCTTCATAACCTGAACGCTGTAACTCACTTCGAACATACTCCAACAGCTCAATCGTTCGCGCTTCCAGGTATTGCACCATCACTTGCCTTGGCATGGGGCTTGATTCACGCCCCCCCACACCAGGTACATCAATTTGTTCGTCTGCTGGTACCAATTCCACCATACATGAACCATGTTTGACCTTAAGTGTATCAGCTTCCCTCGCCGATGTACGCAAGCAATTCACCAAGTCATTGGTTAAATGATCGCCACCAATCGGAATCACAGCGGTATGTGTAATTGCACCATCAATAAAAACCGCCATATCGGTTGTACCACCACCAATATCAATCAATACCACACCAATATCTTTTTCATCCTGACTTAATACCGCTTCACTGGAAGCCACCTGTTCCAGTACCATATCGGATACATCAAGGTCGCAACGCTTACAACATTTGATAATATTTTGTGCCGATGACACAGCCGCTGTAATCATATGAATGCGTGATTCCAAACGAACACCACTCATACCTATAGGCTCTCGAATGCCATCTTGTTTATCTATAATATATTCTTGGGGGAGAATGTGGAGAATTTGTTGATCACCTGGAATAGCACACGCTTTGGCAACATCAATAGAGCGCTGTACATCCTCTTCCGTGACTTCACCCGTTTTAATTGCAACGGCTCCGTTGGAGTTTTGCCCCTTGATATGGCTTCCTGCGATACCCACAAACACCGAATGAATATCCACACCCGCCATCAATTCAGCTTCTTCAACCGCCAAACGAATGGCTTGCACCGTGCTTTCAATGTTCACCACCACACCACGTTTGAGTCCGCGTGAAACATGCTTACCAATACCAATCACATCAATGCGGCCATCGGGAGAAACTTCAGCAACCACACAAGCAATCTTACTGGTGCCAATATCTAAGCCAACAATGACATTTTGCTCACTTCTAGCCACCTAAATGACCTCCTCAAGATTAGCTTCACGGAAAAACCAACGGTTGCCCATGCGTGTATTGACCCGCCATTTTTTTGCATGCCACTGACTTTCATCAACAACTTTAGACAATAGCGCGATATTATGCACAGCTTTTGCCCCAAAAGGTAGGAGCCATTGTTGCCTTTGATTAAAATTCAATTTCCAACCCAAACCATCTGTGAAAAGCTCACTACTCAAAGCAAACCATTTGCCTGAAGATGCCTGCAAAGTTTGCAATATCTCACTGGCAGCTTGTAAATATTTTTTAGGCATTCTCAACATGGGTAAATTTACATCCTCCCCCTTTCTTAAAGCACGATAAGCTACGCCATGTTCATCCACCAAATAAACCATCCCATGCTCATTTTTCCATAAACCCATGCGCTGACGTAAACGAACATGAATATTTAATGTGTCAGGTAGTTGACGTTGAATCAAAACATCCGCCAAATCAGGCACATCGTTCAATAACTGTTGCCGTAAAAACATGGGGCGCGTGTGCCAAAAATCCAACTTCTGTGCCTGTAATACACGACTCATTTCCTTCACTATGCTTGGAGAAGCATCAATATTCCACTGCGTCACACGCAAGCTTTCATTCAATACTCGTCCACCGACAAACAGCACCCCGAAACATAGAAAAAACACAGCTATATGCACAACTTTTTGCTTCCAATGCTGCCAATGGGAAGCCCAATTGATAGGTGTTCTAGGTTTACTTCGGCGTTGGTTTTTCCGTATACATTTCTCTCCCTGCTTTTTATTCATCACTCACCAACATGATACAAGCACGCCATAGATAAAATTTTCAAACAAAGTTCATCAAAATCAATACCTGCCGCCGCCGCTGCCTTGGGCAACAAGCTTGTCGCAGTCATGCCTGGAATCGTATTCACTTCTAAAATCGTCGGCACACCACCATCCCCCACAATCATATCCACACGAGGCGCACCACGACACCCCAACGCCTTCACAGCGACTTCTGCTTGTTGCATACACAAGCGTAAGGTTTCAGGTGGAAGCCTTGCAGGGCAAAAATACTCGGTGGCACCTTGTGTATATTTGGATGTAAAATCATACACACCTGATGCTGGCTTCACTTCAACAGGCATCAATGCTTCACCTTGAACGACCGACACAGCAATTTCTACGCCAAGCACAGGCATTTCAGCCATCCAATGCACCACCGATGGCAATGCCAGTAACTTCCACGCTGACGCTGACTTAACGTAGTGTAGACCAACACTAGAGCCTTCGGCAACTGGTTTGATAAAAACAGGGTAACGAATCGGACCATGTTCTCGAATCGGTATATCAACAGGTACACTCAAACTTGCGTGTTGCAATACCGATTTGGTCATCTTCTTATCCATACATAACGCTGATGCTAACACCGATGAACCGGTGTATGGAATCTTCAAAATTTCTAAAAGACCTTGCACGCAACCATCTTCACCCCATGTGCCATGCAAGGCGATAAATGCCACATCAATATCCGCATCCCGCAATTGCATGACCCATTGTCTCGATAAATCCAAAGCCACCGTTTCAATGCCCGAGTTCTGCAAGGATGCCAAAATAGCACGCCCTGATGTTAAAGAAATTTCACGTTCGGATGAGTTTCCACCCATCAATACGCCGACTTTCCCCCACACCTTGCACCCTGTTTTCATGCTCTAATCTCCATTTAACTCACCCAAAATTCGCACTTCAGGCTTCAAGTCCACCCCAAATTTTTGTTTTACAGCCTCTTGTGCCAACGCCATCAATGCCAATACATCTTGCGCCTTAGCCGAACCGTGGTTGACAATAAAATTGGCATGCACATCTGAAATCTGCGCATCACCTCTTTGTTCACCCTTCAAACCCACAGCTTCAATCAATCGCGCCGCATAATCGCCATCTGGATTCTTAAACACCGAACCACAATTGGGCCATGCTAAGGGTTGTGTTTGCAATCGTTGGTGACGCATATCACGCATCCTCATCCGCACGGCCGCCACATCCTTTTCTGGCAAATCAAAGCAAGCTGACACCACCACACAAGCCTTCGGCAAATCAGTATAACGGTATCGCATCGACAGTTGTTCACGCGTCAATGTTTCATTTTTTCCATCTCGATGCAGTATTTCAATAGCATACAAGATATCTGAAACTTGCTGACCAAAAGCACCTGCATTCATTGCCACACCACCACCCAAATCACCAGGTACTGTCGCCATAAACTCCAGACCTGTACGCCCATGCGATGCTGCATTCTGAGCCAGCTTGCCCATCCTACAGCCTGCTTCTGCAAGTAAACGGCCATTTTCCCATTGCCTAGCCTGCAAGCAGCCAAGATCCAATACCAGACCATCAAAGCCAGCATCTGAAACCAATAAATTACTACCACGACCCAAAGGCAACAGATGAATATCTAAGGGAATGATGGACAAAACCTGCTGCAAGGCTTCTTTATCTTTGGGTTTGAAATACCAGCGTGCTTTACCACCGACTGCCAGTGTCGTATGTTTGGATAAGGGGACATTGCATTGTAGATCACCCCAAATTTTCAATGATGCCTGCCAAGTTTTCCGCATCTAGGTTAACATATTTTGACGCAATGAAGCTGCCAAACCACCAATTGAACCTGCACCCAAAAGCAACACCACATCTCCCTTTTGCAAGGCTTCTTTCACCAATATTTCAGCTTCTTTTAAACCTGAACAGAGCTGCGCATGGCGATGACCACGTTTCAAAATACCCTGCTGTAAAACATCGGATGTCACCCCAGCTATGACTTCTTCACTGGCAGCATAAATGGGCAAAACGTGTAGTACATGGCACAAATCAAAACTACCCATAAATTCATCCATCAAGTCTCGGGTGCGAGAATAACGATGGGGTTGAAAAAAAACGGTGATATTTTTTTCGCCCCAGCAAGTTTTTGCAGCCTCTAAGGTTGCCTGCAATTCTTTGGGGTGATGGGCATAATCATCCACCAATACCCCCTCACCCACATAGTCACATTGAAAACGCCGTTGAATGCCAGCAAAACTCTCCAACCCCTGTTGGATCGCTGACCACTTGATGTTCAATTCACGCAAAATAGCCACTGCTGCCAAAGCATTTTCAGCATTGTGTACACCGGGCATCGGTAAGTGCACCTGCCTAACACCTGCTTCACCATAAAAACCGATGCGTATATGCTGGGTGTGTCCATCAGGCTGGCTATCCAGCAAGTGAATATCGGCCTGCGGACTACAACCATAGGTGATGACACGTTTATGTACTTTTTCTCGCAAGCGCGCCACATTGGGGTGTTCATGATGCAACACCACCCGCCCATAAAACGGCGTATGATTCACAAATTGCTCAAAAGCCATCATCAAATGATCAAAATCACCATAATGATCCAAATGTTCAGGATCAATATTACTCACCACCGTCATGGTGGGTGATAAATGTAAAAAAGAGCCATCACTCTCATCTGCTTCCGCGACCAACCAAGGACTTGCACCCAAGCGCGCGTTGCTTCCCGAAGCAATCAGCCTTCCACCGATTACATAGGTTGGATCTAAACTAGCGACTTCCATACCGTGTGCAATCATGGATGTAATGGTGGTTTTTCCATGGCTGCCTGCAATGGCAATGCCTTGCTTCATACGCATCAACTCCGCCAACATTTCAGCACGGGGAATGACAGGGATATTGTGTTGATTGGCTGCTATAATCTCAGGGTTTGAAGCATTGACCGCCGATGTCACCACCACCACATCGACACCCGTAATCGCATCGGCACGGTGTCCAATCACCACTGAAATACCCAAATCACGCAAACGTTGCACATTCGGACTATCGGTAGCATCGCTACCTTGCACGCCAAACCCCTGATTATGTAAAAGTTCAGCGATGCCACTCATGCCAATGCCACCAATACCTGTGAAATGAATACGTTGCACCCGTGTTTTCATTTTATATCTCCAACCATGTTGATAAAATGTTTAATTGCGATGTTTTGGCATCTTTTTTTGCCAAAATACGCATCTTTTGATGCATATACCGTAATGCTTCAGGATCACACAATGTTTGCTTCAATAACAGTGTCAATGCATCCAAGGAAGTCTCATGCTGTGATATGCAATGCGCTGCACCTTGCTCACTTAAGCTGCGAGCATTATATAACTGATGTTGATCGGCCGCATGTGGAAGCGGCACAAACAGACATGGCATCCCCACCATTGCAGCCTCAGAAACACTCATCGCCCCAGCTCTTGCCATCATCACATCACCTTGTGCATAAAAATTTGGCATATCATCACAAAAAGCCACCACCTCAGCTTCAACCTCAGCTTTATCATACAATGCACACACTTTTGGATGTGGATTTTGATAATACCCACATACATGCAGCACCTTAAAATGAAAGCCTTCTTGCTTGAGTTTGGCACACGCTTGAGGAGCCTTTTCATTCAGAAACAATGCACCTTGCGAACCACCCAGTACCAATAAACAAGGCGTTTGATGTGGCTTCCATTGCACTTGAGCAATCGATTCACGCACAATATTTCCTGTATACACGCAATCAGCATGAGGTAAGTGAGATTCTGCTTGAGAGAACCCGAGCATCACCTTTTTACAAAAGCGCGCCAAGGTTCGGTTGACCAAGCCTGGTACGGCATTTTGTTCGTATACCACCACAGGAACACCCGATAGAAGTGCCGCAACCACCCCTGTTGCACTGGCATAACCACCCACGCCAACCAATACATCAGGTTTTTTTTTCTTCCATGCTTTGCGAATGGTTAACACCGCCTTGGGCATCTCCCAAAGCAACACACGTAATTTTTGAAAAACACCCACACCTTGAATCGCGTGCATACGCAATAACAACACATCTTCACCGCGTTCAGGGAGGAGTTTGGCTTCAAGTCCACGTTCTGCGCCAATAAATTTCACCTCAACATGCGTCCACTGTTCACGCGCTGCATCGGCCAACGCCAACGCAGGCATCACATGTCCACCCGTGCCACCACCTGCAATACACAGTTGTTTTGTTTTATTCATACGATTTCCTTGTCTATTTTCTTTTTAGCTTGCATGTGTTTTTTAGAATTCTCGTTGTTTTTAACGGGTAAGCTGCGATAAATAGCCAGTAAGAACCCCATCAACACACAATTACCCAGCAAGGCACTACCACCATAAGAGAAAAACGGAATCGGCATACCTTTGGTTGGAATCATACCTGTCACAGCTGCAAAATTGATATAAAAACTCAAGCCTATCAATAAGGTACAGCCCAATGCCAAAAGCCTTTCAAACGCATGTTCACAACGCGTGGCAATATAAATACCCCGCCCAATGAGAATCGAAAAAATACCAAGCAACAAAAGTGAGCCCAACAAACCCAGTTCTTCGCCCAATACCGCTGCAATAAAATCGGTGAATGCCTCAGGTAAATAAAAAAGTTTTTGTATACCTTGCCCCAAGCCCAGCCCCCAAATACCACCTGAACCAAACGCCAGCATGGATTGAATCAATTGGTAACCTGATTTAAAGGGGTCATGCCACGGATTGGTGAAACTTAACAAGCGTTCAAAACGATAAGGTTCCGCCATCATCGCAATAGCACCGAGAAAAACACCCACGATGAACACCAACAGCAAGTGCCTCGATGGCACACCACCCACAAACCACATTAAAAAACAACAACTGCATATCAACACCGTATTGCCAAAATCAGGTTGCATCATCAACAAACCCACTGCCACCGATAAAATTGCCAACATGGGTCCCATACCCTGGGAGAAATATTGCAAACGTTCGGGAAAATGCCCCATATAATACGCCATATAAAGAATCACAGCAGGCTTTAACAACTCCACTGGTTGCGCACTAAAGCCAAACAAAGAAAACCAACGGGTTGCGCCATTCAAATGATTGCCTGCCACCAGCAACACCACCATCACAACAAAAGCGACCAGCAATAATGGAAAACAAAAACGTTGCCACACAGGCAAAGGAATACGGGATATACCCCACATCACCAACAAACCCAGAGGAATATACAGCAACCAATGAGAAATAATGCGAAAAGCATTGTGATAACGGACTTCGGACACGCTTAAGCTGGCACTACTCACCATCAAAATACTCAACAACAATAGCACCGCCACACATGTCAATAAAACAGGGTCCAAGCCCTTTCTCATGAGTCCTTTGCCAGATCGTCGATGGTTTGTTGGAACACTTTTCCACGTTCTACATAACTCTTAAATTGATCCATGCTTGCTGCTGCAGGCGAAAGCAATACAGGCAACTTATCTTCATGCTCTGCGGCAAAACGAACCGCACGTTGCATGGTGTTGGCAACCGTATAACTCACGCCAGCCTTCTGTAGTAAACGAATATAAGGTTCTGGATGTTTACCAATCACCACCGCGTAACAGACATGCTTATGCACCACATCCACCATTGGCGTAAGATCCAAACCTTTAAGTAAACCACCACAAATCCAAATCACCTGATCAAATGATGCCAATGCTGCTTCCGCTGCAGCAGGATTGGTGGCTTTGGAATCATCAAACCACGCATGTGCCAAAACATCTCCCACAAAACGTAGCCGATGTGGTAAACCACGAAATGATGACAGTGCTTCTCGAATCACTTGTTGACTCACACCAAAATCAGAAGCCACCTGTGCCGCCACCGCAAGGTTGATATGCTGATGCAAACCACGGGTTGGTATTTTCGCACAATTCAATGTCTTTACTTGCTTATCAATATGCCAAAACAAGCGATGTGTATTGGCATCACTGGCAATGCCTGCCGTCATATCCGTGGGTATTTCAGGTGCTTGTGTATGTCCAATACGATGCACACACACGCCTCGTTTCAACAAATCACCACTTAACGCATCCCACTGCTCACCCACAGGCAACACCGCCGTGTCACCCGCTTGCTGATGTTCAAATAATTTCAATTTGGCTGCACAATAATCTTCAGGCGAAGCATGCATATCTGCATGATCGGCTTGCACATTAAGCAATACCGCCCACTTGGGACGAATGACATCACAACGTTCCAGTTGAAAACTAGAAAGCTCCAAGATCACACGTTCTGCTTTATTTTTCTGACCCAATAAGTCCAACATCGGTATACCAATGTTACCACCGACATCGCAACCGCGAGGCAAGGTCTCCAACAACGTTTGAATGGTTTGTGTGGTCGTGGTTTTGCCATTGGTGCCTGTAATTGCAATCAAAGGCGCATCACAATATTGTAAGAACAAGGTTAAATCACCCTGCACAGGAATACCTGCATCACGCGCAGCTTGTAATGCAATATGATGCCATGGCACACCAGGGCTAACCCATACCGCATCAAATTTTAGCAGTGCATCCACTTTGATTTTACCTGCATGATATGGCAGCTCACCCACATCTTTAAGCACCGATGAAAAATCCTGTATTTGCTCATCAAATACCTCGCAATACACACCCTTACGCTTTAAAAATCGAACCACTGACATCCCAGTTTTGCCCATGCCAATCACTGCATGTGTTTGTTTTCTCAACTTCATCGTTTCATCACCGTATTTTTAGCGTTGCGAGCGTAATCAACGCCAGTAAAAAAGAAATAATCCAAAAACGTACTATCACCTTGGGTTCAGGCCAGCCCTTGAGTTCATAATGATGATGAATGGGTGCCATGCGAAATACCCGTTTCCCCGTCATTTTAAAACTTGCCACCTGCACCATCACAGATACCGCTTCCAAGACAAAAATACCACCTGCAATCGCCAATAAGAATTGTTGATGTACAGCACATGCTACAAAACCCAGACCACCGCCCAATGCCAACGAACCCACATCTCCCATAAATACTTGTGCAGGGTATGTATTAAACCACAAAAATCCCAAGCATGCGCCAATCATCGCCGCACAAAAAATACTCAATTCACCCGCCCCCGACACATGAGGGATCAAGAGATAATGGGCAAAATGAACATGCCCCGTCAAATATACAATCACCGTCAAGGTTATCGCGACCATGATGGTCGGCGTCACTGCCAAACCATCCAAACCATCGGTGAGATTGACTGCATTTGAAGTACCAATCAATACAAACAGCACAAAGAGGATATACCAGCCTCCCATATCCCATTGTGTGGCAAAAAATGGTAAATCCACAATCGGATCGGTGATTTGGTACAAGGCATAAGCAGCCACACCACCAAAAAACAACTGCAAAATCAGCTTCCAACGCCCTGCCAAACCTTTGCTATTGTTCTTACTTAATTTTAGATAATCATCGATACCACCAATCAAGCCATAACCCAGCGTAACCCAGAGCGACCACCACACAAAAGCACTATCCAAACGCATCCAAAGTACTGTAGAAAGCGTCAAACTAAACAAAATCAACAAGCCACCCATGGTTGGCGTACCTTGTTTTTTTAGATGACTTTCAGGTCCATCCCCGCGAATCGGTTGCCCCTGACGTTGTAAACCCTGCATCCAACGAATAAAAGGTTCGCCTACCATCCAAGCAATCACCAGTGCCGTCATCAATGCACCAAACGTACGAAAGGTGATGTACTGAAAAATATTTAGAAATGAGTATTGATCAACAAACGGCAGTAGAACACTATAGAGCACAATCGACATCCTTTGATTTTAACATATCCACCACCTTTTCCAAGCCCATACTGTGCGAAGCCTTGACCAACACCGTATCGCCTTTGTTTAATTTCTCCAAATTCAAAGCCAACCATGCCAGCAATGCCTTGACATCTAAGAACCATAAACTGTCAGCGAGTAGCGCATGTAAATGTCGCATATTTTCACCCACCAGCCATACATACTCAATATTTTTCACATCAATATTCGCATGCGCTGCTGCTGAATGTTCACCCAATTCTTTCATATCACCCAAGATGGCAATGCGACGTGTTGGCATGGATTGCAAGGTCTGCAATGCGGCTTGCATAGAAACGGGGTTAGCATTGTAAGCATCATCCAAAATTTGGCAGCCCGCAACACCTTGATATGTGAGCAAACGACCATCCACAGCTTGCCAAGAAGCCAATATATTGACCATGCTTTGGAAACTTAGCTCAAGCTCGCGTTTCCATGGCTTAGCCAAAGCAACCATCAACACCAGAGCCATATTTTCACACCAATGCTGGGCTGGCAATGATAAACGTAAACTTGCTGATTCACCCTGATACAAAAAACACACATCCTGACCTTTGCGTGTCCAAGTCACATCTGCCTTGAGTTGCTGACAGCTCACCAGAACCTTTTGCACATGCAAACATGTCGCTACACCGTTTCCCAAGGCACACCAGCCGCCTATTTTTATCGCTGACAACAAGCGTGCTTTTTCATGCACCACCCCTTGCAAGCCACCCAATCCTTCAGTGTGTGCCGATGTCAGCCCTGTCATTACAACCCCATCGGGAGATAATATATCTGCCAAACGCTGCATTTCACCTTGCTCACTGATACCACATTCAATCAAGGCGACATCGGCATCCATTGGCGTTTCCAGCAATGTTTTAGGTACACCAATCAAATTATTCAAGTTGGCATCGGTGGCATGCACGTTTAGCCCCAAACCTGTGAAAAGGTGGGTCAACATTGAGCGCACCGTGGTTTTGCCATACGAACCTGTGATGCCGATGACGCTTGTATGCGATAATTTTTCTCGCCACGCATGTGCAATATCACCATAAGCTTGCAAGGTATCTTGCACTAGAAGCTGTGGCACATTCAAATTCTGCCATGTTGCCAAGCCTTGTGTATCACCAATCAAAGCTGCCGCGTGATCTGACACCCCCCCAGCAAAGCGGTGCCCATCAAAAAAATCACCGCGCAATGCTAAAAATACATCACCTTGTTCAAAGTTCCGTGAATCGGTTTTGATTTGAGAGACCTTATCAGGTGACCCATCACGCCAAACACCTTGTGTGGCTGTTGTTAGTTCTTCCCCTGTTAACTGCATCTTACTTCCTGCCCTTCACTACCCAGCAAGCATTGACGTACCCAAGTAGCATCATGCCAAGCTGTGCGTTTGCCCTTGATTTCTATATAATTTTCATGCCCTTTACCTGCAATGATTAACACATCCTCCACTTTCATTGTCTGCAACGCATCGGCAATGGCATCACCACGATCCAGACAAGGGTGTACGGCTCTCTTTGCATGCATTCCCTGCAAAATATCATCCATAATATTTTCAGGTTCTTCATCACGCGGGTTATCGGATGTCAGCCAAATTTCATCGGCGTATGCTTCTGCAACCCCCCCCATTTCAGCCCGTTTGCTCACATCACGGTTACCACCGCAACCAAACACTACCAACAAGCTTGCTTGCATCGAAGCTCCTTGCATCAAAGAGCGCGCACTTTCTAAACACGCCTGTAAACCTTCGGGTGTATGCGCATAATCAATATATACCTGTAGATTCGCAGTATTTTTTACAGCCTCCATGCGTCCATACGGTGCTGGCATGGCATGCAAACAGGATGCAATCGACGGTAAATCCATCTTAAATTGATATTTCAAGACTTGTGCTACGGCAGCAAGATTTTCAGCATGAAATTGCCCAACAGGCACATCGTCCACCACCACTTTTTGACCATGACACTGCAAACCCACCTGTCCAACGGCCAGTGTTTCCCAGACCATCATATCGGATTGATGCAGACGACCTGCAATCGACACATCCAAATGCGCACCTTTGGGCATATACCCTTTCCAAGATGAACCTTCCAAACGTTTCACCAAGGCAGCTTGATGGGCATTGACCACTGCCAGCCCACCATTCGACATCATCTGATTCATAAAACGTGTTTTTAAACCAGCATAACACTCAAAACCACCGTGGTCTTGCAAGTGATCATGGCCTAAAGTTGTCCAAATAGCTGCATCAAAGGGTAAGCCCGCCAGCCTTTCTTGTTCAATGCCATGCGATGAGACTTCCATCACCCAAGCTGGCATCTGTGCTTGGTGTGCGGCTGCCAACAAGCGATGCATGGTCAACAATGACGGCGTGGTGTTGCCTAAATCATACGTTTCTTCAGATGATCGTACCCACCCCAAGGTTCCCGATGACCACGCCACACCCAAATGTCGTGCCAAGGCATGCCTTAACATCCACGCCACACTGGTTTTACCATCCGTACCCGTCACACCCACACAACAGGTCGCTGTTTTCATGGTGTCAAAATAACGACGTAAAAACATACCCAACACCCCCATATCAGAGAGGTGTAAACACGGTAATGCACAAGGGATACGCTCACCCACCACAATCACAGCCGTTGCACCTTGATGTATGGCTTGTTGAATGAAGTCGCAGGCTTGCCCTGTTGCGCGTGGTAAACAAAGAAATGTATCACCTTGCTTTACAGCACGTGAATCATCACACAAATCACCCACAGGCATATCTTCACCCTGATGAATATCAAAGCCCAATTGTGAATATGTCCACGCTTTGATGTGTATCCGTTTGTGCAATATTTGATGGACTTTATTCATGCAACCATACCTCAACTTCACCTTTTGAATCTATTTTTTGCTGGGGCAAAGGCTTTTGTTTCACCACCCAGCCTGAACCATGCGTGCGCAACGTCCAACCTTGTTGGTATGACAAATGATAAGATTCCCGCAACGATAATCCTGTAAAATCCGCCATGCCACCTTGTATGCTCACCTTTTTTTCTGTTATTCCAACCCCATGCTTAACTTTACGCCCAAATCTATTGACCTGCTTATCTTTTTTCTTGGTTGCATGAATCTCCCTTTTGACTTCTGGCATCACCCCCAAATAAGGCAAGCTTGCAGCGGCAATATTTCGGAAGATGGGTGCTGCTACGACACCACCATAAATGGATTTTTTGGGATCATTCACCTCAACTACAATCACCAAAGCGGGTCTATTGGCTGGCACAAAGCCTGCAAATACCGCTGTAAACTTATGTTTATCATAGCCACCTTTGCCATTGGCTTGTTGGGCTGTACCTGTTTTTCCTGCCACCGTATATCCCTTGGGTACGGCGCGAAATCCTGTCCCTTCTGGCTGTGTTGCCGCCACCAACATCTTGCTCACGGCATGGGCTGTTGATGGTGTAAAAACCTGTTGACCCAGATGCACAGGTTTCGTCAGCAACAAACGTGGAAATACCCGTTGCCCCCCATGTGCCAAGGTTGCAAAGCCACTGGCCAATTGTAATGTGGTCACTGCCACCCCTTGTCCAAAGGCAATGTTGGCAGTTTCAACCGCCCCCCACTTTGAAACATCCGCCAGCAAGCCTGAAGATGCACCATCCAAGCCCAACTGTGGACGCTGTCCAAAGCCCAAGTCGTTCAACTTACCTGCCAAAGCCGCCGCCCCCACATCCAAGGCAATTTTAGCTGCGCCAATATTGCTAGAATGTTGAATCACGCCAGTCAGATCCAACCAGCCTTCTTTATGGTCGTCGTGAATCGTATAATTCGCCACACGAAAACTACCATGTTCACAAAACACACGGCTTTTGACTTGCCACTTGCCTGAATCCAAGGCTGTCGCAATGGTGAAGGGTTTCATGGTGGAACCGGGTTCAAACACATCCGTGATGGAGCGGTTGCGCCATTGCTTGGGTCTATAATGAGAAAAATCATTGGGGTTAAAGCTTGGCCAACTTGCCATGGCTAAAATATCACCATTGTTTGGATCCATCACTACCACAGAGCCACTTATTGCTTCTTGTTTGCGAATACCTTCAGCCAATGCAGCATAGGCAATGCTTTGGATGTTGCTATCCACCGTCAAGACCATGGCTTCACCCATCTTGGGTGGTGTTAACCAACGACCCCCTGGCAGGGCTGTACCTTTGGCATCCCGTTGCAGTAAACGCACACCCGATTCACCATGCAAGCGCTGGTCAAAACTATGCTCAACGCCCTCCAAGCCACGACCATCAATGCCAACAAAACCCAATAAATGCCCCATCTCAGGTCCCAAGGGATAATAACGCTGCCATTCTGTTTCACGCTGTACACCTTTCACCGCCAATGCTTCCACACGCTTCACAACCACAGGCGAAACCTGCCGTGCTAACCAAGTGAAGCCTTGCCGATGCCCCAAACGCTTGCGCAAACGTGATTCAGATATGCCCAGCGCATGTGCCAAGGCTTGCATCTTTTCTTGTGGAATATCCTTGGCGATGGCAGCAAATGATGCCACTTCAATACTTTTGGAAAGCATGCGCTCACGTCGATCATAAATACTTCCACGCGGAGCCACCACAGCATATTGATGAAAATGCTGTTTATAAGCACGTTTCTGCATAGAATCTGCTTGCAACACATGCAAGTCCACCGCACGAATGATCAACATCACCATGCCCAAAACCAATAAACCTGCGATAGGAATCAATCGAACCTGCGGAGAAATACCCTTAGTTTTTTTTTTATCATTCACCGTTGAATCAACTGATCTGGGCGTGGTGCATGCATACCCAATTGCTCATGTGCCAGCTTCCTCAAACGTTCGGGACGGGTTAAATTGGCATATTCCAACGATAGTTTGTCTATTTTCTTTTCTTCTGTCTGGATCATCACTTGAATATCATGCCGTTGACGTGCCAAATTCACGCGCAAATACGCCAACCATATTTGTGCCAAAGCCAAGCCGATGAATAGGACACAAACAGCCAGCACCGCCAAGTGTTTCATACAAAACTTCATACGAAAATAGAATCTTAAGCCAAACGTTGAGCAACGCGTAACATTGCCGAACGACTACGTGTATTCTCATCCAGTTCATCCTCGCTTGCTCGCACGGGTTTCTTCTGCACCCATTTCATGGTTGGTGTTTTACCACACACACAGATGGGGAATTCACGCGGACATTGGCAAGGGTGAACCGCAGCTTCAACCAAATCACGAATGCGCCTATCTTCACCTGAATGAAAAGAAATCACCGATAAATGCCCACCCACTGCCAAATGCTGCATGGCAGATGTCACTGCTGAATCAATTTGCCCATATTCATCGTTCACCCAAATACGCAAAGCCTGAAAGGTACGCGTCGCAGGGTGTGTCGAACCATGTCTTGCTTTGGGAGGAACTGAGTGAAAACACACGTTTTCGAGGTGTTTGGTCGTTTCCATTTCACCTGCATGTACGGCTTTTAGAATGGCTCTGGCCATCCGCCCTGCAAAACGTTCATCACCAAATCCGCGTATGACCTGCACCAAATCACGTTCAGTCACGGACTTCAAACGTTCAGACACAGGTTGACCTTCATCAGGGTTCATGCGCATATCCAATGGCCCTTCCCTTTGAAATGAAAAACCACGCTCCGCTTGATCCATTTGTGGTGAAGATACACCCAGATCAAAACCAATACCCTGCACCTTTGACCAACCCATACCTTCCAGTGCCGATTCCATGCCCGAAAAATCGGTGTGTAGCATGGTAAAGCGTGCATCTTCTTGTGCTAAAACACAACCGACTTCTACAGCCTGAGGATCACGATCCAGACCCAATAGCCGTCCTTTTTCCGACAAGCGTTGCAACAACATGCGGCTATGCCCACCGCGCCCAAATGTCGCATCAACATAGTAGCCATCAGGATCAGTCAGCCAGCCATCAATAAAAGGTTCTGCCAAAACAGGAATATGTGTGTATGTGTTCATCAAGCCACCTCTGCTACAATCGTTTGCGCATTGTTATGCGACTTGAGTCGCAGTTCAACATGGCGAGCAGCATAACGTCAGTACAAAAATTGGCATGTATCACTGTAAGCCGTACGTTTCACCCACTATGCCCACTTCCTTACCCTCCCCATCCTGCCACACCTTCTACCTCTTTGGTGAAGATCGTGATGCGCTTTCTGAACATGCCGAAGCCTTGCTTGCCGAAGGTGATTCTCATGTCCTTCGGCTACGTTTGGATGCATCTGAATTGTTTCGTATTGAAGAAGAACAGCGCAATCAAAGTCTTTTTGGGGTGCAGCCCTGTTATGCACTGGTGCGCAATGCCGAATCGGCGACCCCCAAACAAGGTGAACATTTGCTTCAATTGGCTCAAAATACTGCATCTCCCCACCGTCTGATTATCTGTGCACCCAACATCGCTTGGAAAAAAATCATACATAAGAAAATGCGTGGCTTGAAAAACATCCAACAACAAGAATTTTCAACCCCTTCTTTACATCGTTTTCATGCTTGGCTGGTTGATGAAATCAAACAAGCAGGGCTGCATGTGGATGAAGCTGGATTAAATATGGTGGCTGAAAACCTTTGTGGTATGCGCTTGGCAGCAAGGCAATGGATAGAACGTTTGTTATTATATCGTGGCGATGAACGCATACCCATCAGTCTGGCAGTCATGACAGCCTTATTGGGCGAACATGCCCCCGATGATTTGGATGATTGGGTGCATCAGGTTGCCATGCGACAAGCTTCAAGCTTGCGCCTGACCCACAGCTTACTTTACGATCAACAAGTCAATGAAGTCCAAATGCATGCATGGCTTAGCATACGTTTTCAACAATTGTTGATGTATCGCTGGTACCATGCAAAACGCCATCCACGCGCCTTGCAAGCTGCCAAGGTCTTTGGCAATGCTGTACGACTTGTACCGCAAGAATCTGAACAGTGGCAAGCCCAAGAACTGATGGATGCGATGACAACGCTACAAGATAGCGAATTTTTGCTTAAAGGTGCATCCATTGAAGATAAAAAAGTGGTATTGGAGCGGTTGGTATTCAGTCTGCTTGGCAAAAAATAAGCTCTCCTATCGCGTTAAGTTATCTTACCTTATTCAAACACATCAAAATCGCTAAGGAAAAAATCATCATGTGCCATATGATAGTTTAAGTATCAATGTACCCTTCTCCCATCCTATCCGAAATATTTTATCGGGAATCTATCCATAGGTCCCGACACCAATATTCGGGGGTGTGGATTCGGATGATGAACGAAAGCTTAGTGCCATACTTAAACGAGGATATACTGACAATTTTGAGGGATATATGATCGCTTTTGTCAAGCATGCCTCCCCCCATCTTGCCGACCACCCCATATACTGACAACCTTGGCTCATGAATGTTTCTACTGACCCCACTGTTGTATTTGTCATCGCTGTGCTTGTTGCCATTTCATCTCAACTGGCATCTGAACGTATGCGCATGCCACCTATTTTTTTATGGTTGATTGCAGGCATGTTGCTGGGACCTTTTGGATTCCATGTTATTCAAATTGAAAGTGTTGAACCCGCTTTACACACCTTGGTTGAGCTTGGGTTGGCGATTATTTTATTTGAAGGTGGTATGCACCTCAATTTAAAAGCCTTACATGAACATCGTTCTGTGGTGGGTCGCTTGGTAATTTTTGGCCCATTTTTTACCATTCTTATCGGCAGTGTTGCCGCCCACACGCTGACAGGTTTATCGTGGTCTTTGTCTATTTTATTTGGTGCAATTGTATCCATTGGGGGACCAACGGTCATTACGCCGATTATTCGCCAAGTGCGTTTGGATCGAAATATAAGTCATGTGTTAAGCAGTGAGGCCATGCTTGTCGATGCTGTCGGGGCGATTCTTGCTATTGTTGCCTTACAGTGGGCGCTGTCTACAGAAACAGATCATTGGATGATTTTCCAACATATTATAGAAAAACTCGGTGTTGGGAGCTTGATTGGTGTGTTGGGTGGCTGGCTACTTTCGCGTGCTTTATTGCTCAATATTTCCAACCAATTGGAAATGCGAACCATTTTTACCTTGGCATGTGCATGGGGTATTTTTGTCTTTGCCAATGCCTTGAGTGAACAAGCAGGTTTGATGGCTGTCTTGGTGGCAGGTGCAACCATGCAACGCATGAAGATACCTGATTTTCAAAGTTTAAAACACTTCAAAGGCAGTCTTTCAGTACTACTTATTTCTGTATTGTTTGTGTTGTTGGCGGCGCAATTGGATCTGTCTTTATTAAGCTATAATTTATGGCAAAGTATCTTAATTTTCCTACTTTTAGCATTGGTTGCTCGCCCCATTACAGCATGGTGTTCAGGTTTTCAATCCACCTTAACTGCACCTCAAGTGAATTTCATTGCCTTGATGGCTCCGCGTGGTGTGGTGGTGGCTGCCATTGGCTCGTTGTTTGGTTTATTGTTGCAAGATGAAGGCATTCCTCAAACAGAACTACTCACATCCTTAATTTTTAGTATCATTATTTTATCGGTTTTTGTGTATGGTTTTTTGGCTAGACCGTTGAGCCGCTGGTTGCATGTGAATGCAGGTGATGAACGCAGTGTGATTATTATTGGTGGCGGACAAATGGGTGCAGAGTTAGGGCGAGCATTGGGCAGCGATCGTGAGGTTCGCTTTTTGGATACCAATGGTGACATCGTCAAGCATCTCCAGCGTGGTGGTTTCACAGCCGTTCAAGGCAATGCCTTGGATCCACTTTATCTTGAGATTCTTCATGCCGAAGAGGTCAAAGCAGTGATTGTGATGACAGGCTCCAGCGATCATAATTTGTTGATTGCCTCTCTTGCCAAAGATCATTTTCATGTGCCCAATATTTATGTGGCATTACAAGAAGAACATGAAGGAAAGCACCGAGATTTAATCCACAAACTGCAAGCCCGTCGCCTGTTTGCCAAGCCTTACACGGCAACCTATTGGCATGATCAAGCCTTTCGAAAACGCCTTGTGCATGAAATTCGTTATGTTGAAAAAGACTCACCATTGATTGGTGCATTGCTATCTGAGATACGCATTCCACATGGTGTGCAACCTTTGGCGATTGTTCGCAATGGTATAAGCCTTATTCCTCATGATGATATTCGCCTTGAAGCTGGCGATGAGATGGCATTGTTGTTACGCCCTGAACGTATTCAAGAAGGGCAGGCCTTGATTTTACCACCTGCCAGCGATCACAGTATGGATCATTTAAAAAACAAAGCATCCTAACCTGGATTATTCATAAATGCTGTCGCGTCCTCAACAGTACCGCACACGGTTTGCCCCTAGCCCGACTGGTTTTCTTCATGTTGGTCATGCCTATGCTGTGATGCAGATAGAGCAATGGGCAAGGCAGCATGATGCCAATATCTTATTGCGCATTGAAGATATTGACCATACACGCTGTCGCCCCCAGTGGATTGAACCAATTCAACAGGATTTACAGTATTTTGGCTTTGTATGGGATGGTAAGGTTCGGCAACAAAGCCAATATTTGGATGATTATCAGCAAGCACTTCAACACTTGCGTGATTTGGATGTGTTATATCCTTGTTTTTGTACACGACGTGATATTCAAAAAGCTTTGAAGAAGCAGCCTGAACCCAGCCATATTTTTGATCCCTACCCTCAAACATGTCAACATTTACGCACACAAGAACAACAAAAACGTATGGCATGTGAACCTTTTGCATGGCGTTTGAACTGTGAAAAAGCCATGCGTATGGTTCAACAGCCTATGACATGGTTTGAGCAAGGGAAAATCCATATCGTTCATATCCAAGATATGGGTGATGTGGTGTTGGCACGCAAAGATATTGGTACAAGTTATCATATCGCTGTGGTGGTTGATGATGCCTTGCAAGGTGTGACCCATATTATTCGGGGTGATGATTTATCCAATAGCACACCCATTCATGTGTTGTTGCAGCACCTTCTTGGCTTGCCTACACCAGTATATCAGCATCATGCACTTTTATGTCATAGGGATGGGGAGCGTTTGGCAAAGCGTCAGCAGTCGATTCACTTGCGACATTTGTTTGAAGCGGGGCTTTCCAGTCAACACTTGCGTGAATATTTGGCGCATTGCGGTGATGTTTGGCATTTTCCCGCCCATGCTTATGCCATAGATATTGCTCAGCAACTTGGCAGTTAGACCTTAATCCACCAAGATACGCCACAATTTTAATGGTTGAACGTTTACAATCCAGTTTAACCTTGTGAGGATATTTTCTTGGCCACAATTCTTGATTTGATTGGTAACACCCCCTTGGTAGAGCTAAGGAATATGACAAAGCATTTGCCTGATAATATTCATATCTATGCCAAGTTGGAACGCTTTAATCCAGGCGGTTCGGTCAAAGATCGTCCCGCATTGCGGATGATTCAAGAGGGCATTGATTCTGGAGAACTCACCGCAGATAAGACAATTTTGGATTCAACATCTGGCAATACGGGCATCGCCTTGGCGATGATTGGTGCGGCATTGCGTTACAAAGTGCGTTTGGTGATGCCTGGTAATGTATCGGATGAACGCAAACGTATTTGCCGTGCTTATGGTGCGGATTTAATATTTTCTGATCCGTTGGAAGGCTCTGATGGTGCGATTTTAGAAGCACGCCGTATTTATGAATCCGATCCCAAGCGTTATTTCAAACCCGACCAATACAACAATCCTGCCAATCCACGCGCCCATGAAGAAAGCACAGGACCTGAAATTTGGCGGGATACCGATGGTACAGTCACGCATTTTATTGCATCACTAGGAACATCAGGGACATTGGTTGGCACAGGGCGTTTTTTAAAGAGAAGCAATGCTAATATTCAAATTATTGCCGCTGAACCCGATTCACCCTTTCATGGCATTGAAGGTTTGAAACATATCGAATCCAGTATTGTACCAGGTATTTATGATGCTTCTGTTCACGATCAAAAAATCGGTATCAGTACCGATGAAGCCTATGATTTAACCCAGCAACTTGCTTTACAAGAAGGGCTTTTATGTGGGCAATCGTGTGGTTGTGCGATGGCTGCCGCTCTAAAAGTGGCAGAGCATTTGGCTGAACACGGTCAAGCGGGTAATATTGTGGCTATTTTCCCCGACGGTGGTGAAAAATACCTCACCACGGCTGTTTTTTCAGGCGATCGTGTCATGGATGGTGCAGGTATTTGACACCCTCCTTGTTTTTTTGATGATGTGAAAAATCAATCATTGGAGAAAATGAAATGAGTATTGAAGCAAGCTTACAAACACGTAGCGAATCCAAATGTGAACTGTGCGCAGCCACAAAGGGTTTAAGTGTTTATGAAGTCCCGAATAGTCCCAGCAACACAGCCGATGAATCTGTATTGTTATGTGTAACCTGCCAAGAACAACTTGAAGATGGTTCAAAAACCGATGCCAATCATTGGCGCTGCTTGAATGATAGCATGTGGAGCCAAGTCCCTGCCGTTCAAGTCATGGCATTTCGTATGTTGAATCGTTTGCGCGGGGAAGGTTGGCCGCAAGATTTGTTGGATATGATGTACTTGGAAGATGATGTCAAAGCTTGGGCTGAAGCTGGACTTGAGTCTGAACGTTCCGATGAAGCGGTTATTCATCGTGATAGTAATGGCACTGTGCTGGCTGACGGCGATACTGTGACATTGATCAAAGATTTGAAAGTATCAGGTGGTGGATTTACGGCTAAACGTGGCACGGCAGTGCGTAATATTCGATTGGTGGCTGATAACGTCCTTCAAATTGAAGGGCGTATCAATGGGCAACAACTTGTATTACTGACTGAATTTATGAAAAAATCGTAATTTTCAGGCTATAGGGAGCCTCGTCATTCCCGAAATATTTTATTGGGAATCTAGCCATAGCCCCCCGATACAAGC
This sequence comes from Mariprofundaceae bacterium, assembly GCA_030950925.1. Taxonomy (GTDB): domain Bacteria; phylum Pseudomonadota; class Zetaproteobacteria; order Mariprofundales; family Mariprofundaceae. The sequence goes on along the minus strand of JAUZQO010000067.1, from coordinate 16,426 downwards.
ACTCGGGGGTGATGATCGGTAGTTCCATACTTTAAACCACTTGTATGTTTCGAGTCATGAAACATAAGAAGAGCATAGGGTGAGAGTGCGTAACAGCAGTGATTAAAAAACTGTGCTGGCAACGGCATCTGTAAGTGGGATGCCTTTGTCTGTTAGCTGGAGTTTTGTATCTTGCCATATTAAATGCCCGCTTTGTAACCAAGGTTCCAAGTCTTGTTGGAAATAACTTAAAATAGACTGCTTAAAGCGTTGTTGAAACCAAGCACCATCTATGCCCTGACTTCTTCGCAAGCCAATCCACACCGCTTCTGCCGCAGCTTTTTCGAGGCTTAATATTTCCTCACTTAAAATACTTTTGCCACACGTTGTCAACTGTCGCATATAGCTTTCAGGGGATTTTTTGTTGCTATAACGATGGGTTGCGCCCATCGCATCATCCCATTTTCCCGATGCACCCGCACCAATACCAATGTAATCGTGATAAAGCCAATAACCATCATTGTGGCGACATTTTTTACCTTGTTGAGAAAAATTGGAAATTTCATAGGCGGCATAACCAGCATCTGCCAAGCGGTGTCGTGTGTGATGAAAGAAAGATAATGATAAATCATCATCTGGTAGTGCATAAGGTGATGTTGCGTGGCGCGCTGCCAATTTGGTGTGCGGTTCAACAGTGAGTTGATAACAGGATAAATGCTCCGCTCCAAAATCAATGATAGCATCCAAGGATGTTTGCCATTGTTCAAGGCTCTGCTTGGGTAAGCCATACATCAAATCAAGATTGATATTCTGAAAACCCACACTTCGAGCAATATCAAAGGCTTGATAAACGTCATCACATGAGTGAATACGTTCCAACCATTGAAGCTCTTTCTGATTCAAGCTTTGTACACCCATGGACAAACGGTTCACACCAGCATCATAAAATCCTTGAAAGGCTTGTACATCCACCGTACCAGGATTGGCTTCAAGCGTGATTTCAATATCTTTTTCAAAATCAAAGCATTGCTTAGCACAGGCTAAAATTGCAGCAACCAACGATGGTGGTGCCAATGAAGGGGTTCCACCACCGATAAAAATACTGTGCAACACACGATGATGATAAGCAGGATGACTGACCCAGTGCTTCAATTCAGAAATCAACGCGAGCTGATAAGCTTGCCAATCGGGTTGCTCACGCACATGTGAATTGAAATCGCAATAGTGGCACTTATGAATGCAATATGGAATGTGAATATAAAGTTGTAAGGGGCTGACAAACATTACAGCAAGGCAACCTCAAAATGTTCAGGATCCATTTGTGCATCACTTTTCAACGCAATTTGTTTGCCTAAAAAAGTCTCCAAACGTGTCACTTGATCACTTTCTTCGCCCAACATCAAATCAATCAATTTGGGGTGGGCAATTACCATAAGTTTTTCACATGGGTAGGCTCGTGCTTCAGCCACCACTTCACGAAACAACTGATAGCAAATCGTGGTGGGGCTTTTTCTATACCCTGTGCTATCACAGCGGTGGCAAGGCTCTAGCAACATCCGCCCCAATGAATCACGGGTGCGTTTACGGGTCATTTCAACCAAGCCCAATGTAGAGTATTGCACCACGTGGGTTTTGGTTTTGTCGCGTTTCAAAGTCTCATCAAGCACTTCGAGCAAACGTGCTTTGTTCTCTTCTTCCTGCATATCAATGAAATCAACCACGATAATGCCACCCAAATTGCGTAACCTTAGTTGATGCACCAGTTCATGCACCGCTTCAAGATTGGTTTTAAAACCTGTTTCTTCCATATTTCTTGAACGGACAAAAGAACCAGAATTGACATCCACAGCAATCAAAGCTTCGGTTTGATCAATCACAAGGTGTCCACCAGATTTCAAGGATACTTTTCGCTTCAAAGCCCTGTTCACTTCTTCTTCCACGCCATACACATCAAAAACGGGGCGTTCTCCCGGATAATAATATAGACGCTTGGCAACTTCGGGCATAAAATTTCGCGCAAATTTTTTCATGCTTTGATAAGCTTCTTTGGAATCAATGTGAATTTTTTCCACTTCATCATCGACATAATCACGCATGACACGTAGATATAAATTAAGTTCGGTATGAACATTGCAAGCTGCACGACTTTGTTGGTTGCGCTTCTCAATGCCTGCCCAAAGACGCTCTAAAAACGCCAAATCTTCTTTCAGTTCTTCTTCGCTATGCCCTTCAGCCACCGTACGGATAATCAGCCCCGCTTTTTCAGGGCGAATTTTTTCGCCAATATCCAAAAGGCGTTGACGTTCTTCTTTGCCTTCCAAACGGCGCGCAATCCCTACATGACGCAAATCGGGTAAATACACCAAATACCGCCCTGCAATACTCAAAAGGCTGGTCAAACGCGGACCTTTTGAGGCAATGGGATCTTTAGAAACTTGCACAAGTATTTCCTGACCATCCCGCAACAAAGTGTTGATAGGGGGAATATGACGGTGGCGAGAGGTATTCACAGCAACATCATTATCTTCCTCATCCTCACTGTTGTCGATGGCTTCCTCGGCATCCTCATCCAAACCAGGCGCATCGGGAACATCGGGAATGGCAATATCCCCAGCATAAAGAAAGCCTGATTTTTCCAAACCAATATCGACAAATGCCGCTTGAATACCAGGAATCACCCGCTGCACCCGCCCTTTGTAGATGTTGCCTTTCAGACCACGCTCACGTTCGCGTTCAATATAGAGTTCTTCTGCCAGCCCATTTTCAATGCGAGCAATGCGGGTTTCAAATGGTGATACATTGACCAAAAGTTCAACACTCATCCTAAATTCTCCAATTTTTTCAACATCTGGCATGTCGTTTGTATAGGTAGCCCCATCACATTATCCAAAGCCCCATCCACTTGGGTGATAAAACTTGCAGCACCCGCCTGAATCGCATATGCCCCAGCCTTATCCAAGACATCATTGTGCATCAAATACACATCAATCTCATCATCACTTAATGGACGGAATGTTAAATGGGTTATCACGCGCTCACTTATCATTTGTTCACCCAGTCGCACACATACTGCCGTCAAGACTGACTGACGTTGCCCTGAAAGTTGTTGCAACATCTGCTTAGCATGGTTTAAATCTTCGGGTTGTCCCAATGCCTTATCATGCAATGAAACCAAGGTATCGGCGGCAATGATGGGGCGATTTTCCACAGGGCAAGCTTGCGCTTTGGCGCGACACAAGCGCATGACCATATCGGGTACTGATTCTCCAGCTAACGGTGTTTCATCGATATGACTGGGCATGACTTCAACAGCCAGTCCTGCACATTGTAAGAGTTGTAAACGGCGGGGTGATTTTGAGGCGAGAATAACTTCCATGCGGCGACTGTAAGGTAAACGTAACAGACTTCCACTGCTTTACTGAAGTGCGATGTCTACCATGCCAAAACGCAAATTATTGGATCGTTGTAAAGCGACTTATGTCACGATTCACTCATGCCTAAGTCACTCCAAAAGGTGATCCAAAGCTTTTAAATCACCTAGCCCCAACTGCCCTGCAATAGCATGTAGTTGGAGCCAACTCATGGCATAACGTGCCAAAGCATCGGCATATGATTGCTGAGTGTTGGCAAGGCGTTGCTGACTATCCATCACATCATTGAGTGTACGCAATCCCACTTCCAAACCCACTTGACTTGCCTTCAATGCTTCTTTGGCACTGACTTTGGCATGTTTGAGTGCGGATAATTCAGCCAAACCACTTTGCAAAGTCAACCATGTTTGCTGAGTGCTTAATCGTGTGCTGCGTTTGGCTTCAGCAATTTGATATTCAGCTTGCACCTTGTTATCCGTGGCTTGACGGCGTTTGGCCGATAACGCGCCACCTGCATACAAGGGGGCATTCAATTCAATACCAATGACACTGGTTTTCACGGATGATCCACCAAAACTACCATCCGATGCTTGATTTTTATTCCAACCTGCAATCAATTGTACTTTGGGCATGGCACTGCCTAAAGCTTGGGTATATTGATTATCAAAAAGTTTAACGCTCTCTCTCGCCAATTCAATGCTTAGAGATTGTTGTTCAGCAGCTTTTTGCCAAGCTGCCAAGCTGCTGGGTTGCAGAGCTAAGGGATAAAAGTCATGGGGGATATGCGCGTCAACATTCTCAGATTTCCCCAATAAAGAATCCAACGTGGATTTGGCTTGTAATACGGCATGGTTAGCGCGAATACGCGTAGCTTTGGCTAAATCAAAACGACTGCTCGCAGCCAGTGACTCATTGATTGAAGAGAGTCCTATTTTAAATGCAATATCTGCTTTTTTTGCCAAGCTCTGCATGGCTTGTTCATTCTTTGTAGCAGCATGCAAAGCCGCTTGTGAACGCATTACATCCAACCATGCTGATGCTGCTTGAAGCATGGTTTGTTGACGTTGTACTGCCAGTTTCAAATCAGCACTGGCTGCGGTTAATTGACCTTGTTGGTATAACGCCCACTTTGTTAAATCAAACAAAGGTTGCACCAGTTGAATGCCGTAATAAATCTTACGGTTGCTGATATTGGTGCGCAAAAAAGCCAGCGGTTGATCATAAGTAAAATGTTGTTTTTCTTGTTTGAATGAGCCTGATATGGCCACATAAGGGCGTAATTGCGCTTGGCCCAATGCAATGTTTTCCTGGGCAGCATCGCGCCCAGCTTGTTCAGCCTGTAAAGCAGGTGCATGTTGCAAGGCTTGCTCCACAGCTGCTTTTAAGCTTAGTGATTCGGTGGCGTATGCAGGATGAATCCAAAGCAAACTTATCAAGGGTAAGATGATACGTTTCATGCTTGACCTCGCTTCTCTTTCCATATTTCAAAGCGTTGAATGCCGTGTTCAAGCAAGGAATAAGCAGAGGGGACAACCACCAAAGTCAATAAGGTGGAAGAGACCATGCCACCAATCACAGCGACCGACATGGGAATGGTCATTTCACTGCCTTGCCCCCAACCCAATGCCGCAGGCAATAAGGAAAAGATAATGGTCAATGAGGTCATCAATACAGGTCGCATACGGATAGGGCAAGCTGCTTTTAAGGCTTCATCAATGCTCATGCCTTTGGCGCGGTATTGATTGGTTAAATCAACCAATAGAATAGAGTTTTTTGCCACCAATCCCACCAATAGAACCAAACCAATCATGGAAAAAATATTTAAGGTGTTGCCTGTCAACATCAATCCAGCAACCCCACCCGCAATCGCCATGGGTTGCGCCAACATCAACACCCAAGGTTGAGCAAAGGAGTTAAATTGGCTGGCAAGCACCATAAAAATCAACACCATCGCCAAACCAAAGGCAAACATCATATTTTTACCAGTTTTACTAAATTCCGCTGCCTGACCTGTTAAAATTATATGATAATCAGGAGGTAAAATATCTTTGGCAAAGGCATTGACTTGATTCACTGCTGCACCCAAGGGCATGGTTGGTGCGCTATAAAACATACCTGCATAATGCAAATCCATTTTTTGAATCAAGGCCGGTCCTAGTTCACGATGCCATGAGGCAATGGTATCCAAGCGTACCCGTTCACCTGTTGGGGTTTGCAGGTAAATCTTACTTAAATCGCTGGGGTGTTGCAGTTGGTGGTTTGCCGCTTTCAAACGAATATTGTAACGGTTGCCATCCCCAGGTTCATCATTGAATTTGGCAACATCCATACCACCCACCAAGACCCCCACTGTTTGGGCAATATCAGCGGCTGATAGACCCAAATCTCGGGCGCGTTCACGATCCACGGTCAGTTGCAGTTGTGGTAAATCCAACTGTAAATCCAAATCCATGTGACCCATGCCAGAAATGGTATCGAGTTTGCCTTTTAACTGACGTGAAAGCATGGCTGTTGTATCCAAGTCAGGGCCTGCCAAAGCAAATTGTAAGGGTTCACCACGCGCGCCACCACCCACAATCGGTACTTTCAAAGCAAAGGCATGCAAACCAGGAATTTTATCAAATTCAGCTTGAATGACAGGTAAAATATCCCATTGTTTATGTTCGCGCTCACTTTTTGGTGTGAGTTTGACATAAGCCGTACCTTGATTCACTTTGCCCATCGAACCTGAACCAATCAGGGTGAAATAACTTTCAACATCGGGATTGTTTTTCAATACCTTTTCGAGTTGTTTCAAGCGCGCATCGGTACTGCTGAGTGATGAGCCGAGTGGTGCTTTGAAAATTACCATGAAACGACCTTCATCTTCTTTGGGGACAAAGCCTTTACCAATCATACCAAACAATGTTGTGCTGGCGAAAAATATGCCGAATGCACACAAAAGAACCAACCAACGAAAATTCAAACAAGCGTGTAAGGTGTAGCGATACGCAGCATCCAAGGCTAAAAAAGCACGGTCAAAGATATGGTAAATCACGCCATATTTCGTCCCTACTTGTAGATAACGTGAACAAAGCATGGGTACAAGTGTCAATGAAACAAACAAAGATGCCAAGACACCAAAGCTTACAATCACCGCAAAGGCATTAAAAAAACGACCAATCATACCATCCATAAAAATAACGGGCGCAAAAATAGCCACAATACTTAAACTGGCAGCAATCACCGCAAAGGTAACTTCTTTACTGCCCGCAAGGGCTGCGCTTTTTGCATTCGTTTCCAAACCTTCAGCACGATGGCGATAGATATTTTCCAACACCACAATCGCATCATCCACCACAATGCCAATCAACAATAACAACGCCAATAAGGTCATTAAATTCAAGGTGAAGCCAAATAAATAAGCGATGCCAATGGCTGCCAACATCGAAACAGGGATGGCAGTACTCACAATCAGGGTGGCACGGAAGTTTTTAAGAAACACCAACACCACAATAAAGGCCAACAACAAGGATTCTTGTAGATGCTCGGTTAATCCATCAACAATGCCTTGAATAATATCCGCATCATTGGAAGCAATGCCAATGTGCATGCCGGCAGGTAGCGATGGAATAATTTCAGTATCCAAACGATGTTTCACTTCGTTGACGATGTTGACCACATTCGCACCTGTGATTTTAACCACACCCAAGCCCACCGTCGCCTCACCATTAAAGCGTGCCAGTTGTCGGTTATCTGCCAAAGCATCTTCCACATCAGCAATATCTTTTAAACGAATGGTGTTGCCTGCTTGAGAACGCACAATCATGTTTTGAAGCGCATCCAGCGTGTGAAACTCCATATCCAATTTAATCATGTATTCGCGCTTATCACCTGAAAGGAAACCTCCAGGAAATTGAACATGCTCACGTTGAAAAGAACGAATGATTTCAGCAATGGTGATATGCATGGCTTGCATACGTTCCAAATCAAGATTGATCCGAAGCGTCCGTTGACGTTCGCCACCCAACAGAACTTCACCCACACCATCAATATTTTCAATGCGCTTTTTAATCACATTACGCGCATATTGATTGAGTTGTTGAAGGGTTCGATCACCACTCAATGCCAACCATAATACAGGTGCAGCACCCACTTGAATTTTGCCAACCACAGGGGTCTCCGCTTTAGAGGGCAACATGCGTAAGCTTTGATTGACCTTGGCTTGCACTTCATTGAACGCCACATTGACATCTTTGGCTAAAGCAAACTGTACAGTCACCACCGACACGCTGGGTGATGAATATGAAATCACATGTTCAATACCAGGGACAGCATTGACCTTTTCTTCAATGATTGAGGTGATCGATGTATTGATAACATCGGGGTCAGCACCTGCCAATACGGTGGTAATCGAAATCATAGGAAAATCGACACTGGGAAAACGATCCACACCAATACGTTGATAACTGATGATGCCAAATAAAATAAGAAGCCCTGACATCATCCAAGCCAAAACATGGCGTTTGATGGATATTTCAGCTAAATTCATGGTTGTGTTACCGTAATCAATGCGCCATCACTTAAAAAGGCTGCGCCAATTTGGGCAATGACTTGACCAGCTTGTAAACCCTGTGTGATTTCTACCCAATTATTTTTTCGCACACCCGTATGTACATCAACTGCACGCACATGATCGTCATCCACCACATACACGACATCACCTTGAGGGCGTAAAACCACCGATTCCTCGGGTACAAGCACTGCTTGTGGGTGGCTTGCAACAATTAAATCGGCAATCACTGTACCCCCTGCATACCAGCCTTGCTGCGGTGCAAGTTGCATGCGTACTTCTAAAGCATTGCTACGAGACACAATGGCAGGGCTTAATTCATGAATGCTTGTAATGGTTATTTTCGTATCTTGAGGTAGGTGTAAACGCACTGGCGTACCCACATGAATATGACGACTACGTGTTTCTGGGATTGAAAGCACCACTTGTAAGGCTGCTTGACTAACCAACTTAAACATCGGTTTCCCTACACCAATATAATCACCCGCAGCAACCATTCGTTGTTGCACCGTGCCATCATAGGGGGCAAGAATACGTGTGCGGCGCGCATTGTGTTGGGCTTGTTTGAGTTGAGCTTGGCTTGCTTGCACGGATTTTTTTAATGCAATGGCTTGGGTTTGGGCTTGTTCCAACATGGTTGTGGAAATAAATTTATCTTGCGCCAATGTTGCATAGCGTTTGACCACGGCGTGTTGGTTTTTGGCTTGCGCTTTGGCACTGGCAAACTTGGCTTTGGCGGCTTTGACTGCCAAATACATATCCGTGCTGTCTAGCTGTGCCAGTGTATCACCCTTATGAACCTGTTGCCCAACATCGACCATGACTTGACGAATACGCGCTGGAACTTCAGCGGAAATCGTTGTGCCTGTCGGATCTTCGATGCGCCCCAAGGCATGCTCAATTACTTCAACTTTTTGTGTGATACTGTGGGTAGTGGTGATTTTAATGCGATGGATCGGGGCATTATCTTTTGCATCAGCCGCCGCACTCCAAGCGATGATAACGGCAAGGCATAAGAGAAAATTTTTCATGAGGATACTCCTTCTTGTTTGGGTGAGCTTAAACCATGCAGTAATAGCTCAAGCATGATGTCACCACTATCGGATTGATGTTGAAAGGCTGAATCGGGAAAATGTTGCAACATGGGCCACACTTGAAACAAAAAAACATTGAGTCCTGCAATGGCAGTCGCCATATGCGCCGCATCCACATCTTGGCGAACTTCACCATTCGCTTGCCCTGATTGTAGTAATTGACGCATCTGCGCAAATTGTTCATTGAAGACTTGTTGCGCCAGTTCACGCCCACGCTCACTGCTACTATCCAATAGTTCACGCAAGATAAGCTTGGAAAGTGATTGTTTCTTATTGAGGTGTTTTAAGTGTTCTTGAGAAAAGGTTGTTAACCGTTCGATGATGCTCCCTTCCCCTTGATTCAAACGTTGGGTTAAATTTTGAACTTCCTGACACCCATGCTTTAAAACAGACATATATAAATCATCTTTGGATGCGAAATGATGATAAATATTAGACTTTGAAATATGCGCTTCTTTGGCGACTTGTTGCATGGATACACCATCATAACCATGGGCTGAAAACAGTGATTCAGCAGCAAAAAGAATATCCGTTACGGATGAAAGCGTGGTGTTTGGCATGAACATATTTCCTATTAAATATTGCAAACTAACCGAATGGTCGGGCGGTACTGTAGGAAGGGTATGCAAGGCTGTCAAGGTATTGGCTTGTTTCATGCTTTTACCACATTGTCAGACTTGACAAACGTTAAAGGTATATCTTGTATGCGTCTTTATAAGTTGTATTTTAAATGTAACTTTTAAAACGATGAGGAGGTAGGGGTGATGAAAAAATTAACAAGGATGTTGGCAGCACTGCTGTTAACAGGGCTATGTGCTATATCTATAAGCGCACAAGCCGCAACACGCGAAATGAATATGACCATTGATGAGATGACCATTGCAGTCGCGCCCGATTTGAATTACAAGGTCTTTGCTTTTAATCGGCAAGTTCCAGGACCATTGATTCACGCGAAAGAAGGTGACGATTTGATTATTCATGTCACCAACAACACATCATTACCACATACCATTCATTGGCATGGTTTTCATCAAATGGGCACATGGCGCATGGATGGTGTTCCAGGTATTACCCAACAACCCATCAAACCAGGCACAACTTTTACTTATAAATTCAAAGCCGACCGTCCAGGTACGCTTTGGTATCACTGCCATGTGAATGTGAATGAACATGTGGGTATTCGTGGTATGTGGGGGCCCATTATTATTGATCCAAAAAACCCAACAGCACTTGAAAAAACAGTGACCCATGAAGTGATTATGATGTTATCCACATGGGAATCTAAAAATGCCATGAAATATGGTACAGGCGGAACACCTTATGATACTGACGACTATTTTTCAGTGAATGGTCGTTCATTTCCCTATAACCAGCCCATTCGCATGAAAACAGGGGATGTCATGCGTATTCGCTTTGTCGGTGCGGGTGGTGCCACTCACTCCATGCATATTCATGGTCATGATTGGACGATTACGCATAAAGATGGCCTTCCTTTGGCATCGCCTTATATGGGTGAAACACAGGTGATTGCACCAGGTGAACGCTATGATGCGATTTATACTGCCAACCACAAACAAGGTCGCTTCATTTTTCATGATCATGTCGATAAACATGTGACTGCGGGAGGTAAATTCCCAGGTGGCCCTTTAACTGTGCAAGAATATGCAGGCACGCCAGTGGATGATTGGTATGTATGGAAAGATGTCAATTACGATCCTGATTTTTACTACACCGAATCCATGAAAAAAGGCTATGGCTTGTTTGAACAACCGCGTTTGCGTGGTGTTCCCAATGCGCGTCAACGCAGGGGCATGTAAATGATGAATAGCGTGTTACGCACACTATCCACGGTCGCTGCGGTTACCATGCTCTTATGGAGTGTGAATGCTTCAGCGGGTGCTTATGATGGCTTCAAAGTCATGAAAAAACAAAATTGTGCTTCTTGTCACAATATTTCAGGTGATATTGGGCTAAAAACCGCAGGATTATGGCGCAAAGGACCTGATTTATATTATGCAGGTAACAAGTATAATCAACATTGGTTGGCAACATGGTTACAACACCCCACCCAAATTCGACCTTCAGGAACATTCTATTTGGATCATGCTCAAACGGGTAAAAAGTGGGATACCATTCGCCATGGTTCATTCAAACCCCATGTCATCTTGAGTGCGATGGATGCTCAGAATGTTGCGATTGCTTTATCAGAGTTAAAACCAAAAAATGCGCTGATTAAAGCTGAACATTTTGATCCAACTATCACAGCGGGTGCGATGGGTGACATGATGTTTAATAAGGTCAATGGTTGTATGGCATGCCACAGTATTGAACCTGGTTATGGCGGTGTTTCAGGTCCTGAACTTTATACCGCAGCGGAGCGTTTAAAACCTGAGTATATGTTAAGTATTATTCGTGATCCTCAAGCTTGGAATCATCGGACTTGGATGCCAACACGCGAACTATCTGAAGAGGATATGCAGAAAATTGTCAATTATATTATCTCTTTGGATAGCAATAAAACCAGTATGAATAGTTTTGCAGCACAGTCTGCTGCCAAAAACTATCGTATTTATTGTATGCAATGCCATGGTATTTCAGGTAAAGGTTCAGGGATCAATTCACGTGATATGGGTGTTCAACCGCGCAACCATTCGGATACTAAATACCTAAGCGCACGAACCGATGGAGAACTATTCAAAGCGATCAAAGAAGGTGGTTTGTCGGTGAATAAATCGGCATTGATGCCACCTTGGAGCAAGACTTTAAGTGATGTTGAAATTAAAGACTTGGTGAAACACATTCGTAAGTTGTGTAAATGTAAATTTGAAGGTGGTCAGAAGCACCCTTGATAGCAAACGGTGTTGCTATAGTCGTTTAAGTATGAAATTATCACGTCACCCTCGAGTGCTTGTGTCGAGGGTCTCTTTAAACCCTAGATTCCCGATACAAGATTTCGGGTGTGACGGTCAGGATTCATTAATATTTAAACGATGATAGCAATGCCGTTTATTATTCATGAATAATACAGGAGTTCGATTATGTTGAGTAAACAGTTATTGTTTCGGGTTGGGATGATATTTTTTATTATCTCAACACTGGGGCTTTTATTTTTTAAGGTGGGTCAAATCACTGTAGACATACCCAAAGCCAATGTTCAAGCACAAATGGAGCCTATCTTTTTTATCGATGGTGTTTCCGAGAAAACCCATATCAAGTATGAAATGGTGGATCCAATGTTTACAATCTTGGATTCAGGCGATTTTTATTTGAAATCCAATATCACTTTGGCATCAGGTTTAAAGCAAACATGGGGAAGCATGACTGTGACAGCCAAGGTTCAATTTAATAATGACAAAAAGTCTTTCTATTTGACCATAGAAGAACCTGTTTTATTGACCATTCGAGGCAAAAGTTCCAATGATGCAGGGTTTAATATTTGGGGTCAGGATCCCCAAGTTTTACAGGCTGACTTAAGTAAAAAATTGAACGATTTTTTCTCTGAACAATATATTGCTGAAATTTCAGGAAAGGCTCTACGTATTCAAGCAGAAGTTTTTAGCATTCAAAGCATGCAGAAAAACAATGAAGGCACTCAAATCGTCATGAATGTGGATCAAGGTATTTTTATTGTCATTACTTATTTTGTGATGTTCTTATCTATCTTTATTTATATGTTTGCATACTTCTTTATTGGTCAGGTTGGATTTAAAGATAAAAAAGGTCTTGGCTTTCGAGACCCTCTCAAAACGCCTGTGGCTCCAAAGAAAAAATAATATTGATCTCAATTTGAATAAAAAACGCTCCCAGATATTTAAATTTGGGAGCGTTTTTTTTATGGTAAGTTGGATGAAAATATAACACGCCATATTGAATGATATTTCAACATGGCGTGTATTTTTAAAGCAATGTTACGAAGCTTTTAAAAGCTCCTTCAAACGCTGATTCACCATCGCAGGATTGGCTTGCCCCTTGGATGCTTTCATCACTTGACCGACAAAAAAACCAAACAACTTTTCTTTACCACCACGATATGCTGCCAATTGATTGGGATTCGCATCCATAATGGCTTGAATCATGGCATCAATCTCACCTGAATCACTGACTTGTTTCAAGCCTTTGGCTTCAATGAAGTCATCGGCAGAGACGCCAGTTTCCATCATCGCATCCAAGACATCCTTGGCTGTTTTACCTGAAATCGTGCTATCAGCCATGCGATCCAACAACTGTGCAAAGGCTTGTGCTGAAATAGGACAGTGGGCAAGATCCTTGTTCATTTCTTTTAAACGACCCAGCAATTCATTGGCCATCCAGTTGGCACAGCGTTTGGGGTCAGCAGGGTGGGCAGCCACCAAGGCTTCATACCAACCCGATAATTCACGCGTTTGCGTCAATACATCCGCATCATAGGCTGAAAGACCAAACTCAGCCTCAAAGCGCGCATGCAATTGATGGGGTAACTCAGGCATACCCGCTTTGATATTATCAACTTCCAATTGAGATACACGCAATGGTGGTAAATCAGGTTCAGGAAAATAACGATAATCATTGGCTTCTTCTTTGGTACGCATCGAACGTGATTCATTTTTCACTGAATCCCACAAACGCGATTCCTGAATCACTGCGCCACCATCTTCAATCACTTCAATTTGACGCACGACTTCATAATCAATGGCTTGTTTGATAAAGCGAAATGAATTCATGTTTTTCATTTCAGTCCGCGTGCCAAATGGTTCACCAGGGCGGCGTACCGATACATTCGCATCACAACGGAACTGTCCTTTTTCCATATCAGCGCCCGAGACACCCAAGAAACGAATCACTTGATGCAAATTTTTCAAATAGGCAATGGCTTCATCGGAAGAGCGCATATCTGGTTCAGATACAATCTCCATCAAGGGAATGCCCGAACGGTTCAAATCGATATGAGACACAGCATCCAAACCTTCATGCATGGATTTCCCTGCATCTTCTTCCATGTGAATCCGCGTCACACCAATGCGTTTCGCCCCTCTGCTCTTGGTGACAATATCAATATGCCCGTGTTCGACCAACGGCACAGTAAATTGCGTAATTTGATAACCTTTGGGCAAATCAGGATAAAAATAGTTTTTACGATCAAACTTGGATTCAAGGTTGATGTCGGCATAAATGGCTAAGCCAGTTAAAATGGTTTTATCCACCGCCACCGCATTTAACACGGGCAATTGCCCTGGCATACCCAAGCAAACAGGGCAAGTTTGGGTATTCGGTTCAGCACCAAAAGCAGTCGAACAACCACAAAAAGCTTTGGTCTTGGTATTGATTTGGCAATGCACTTCCAGTCCAATCACAACTTCCCAGCTCATGCTTTACCTCCCGATATTTCATTAAATGCCGCAGGCACTTGTTTGTGCCAATCAGTTGCTGCTTCATAGGCTGATGCCGTACCCAACAATACATCTTCACGCCATGCTGGCGCAATCCACTGCAAGCCCACAGGTAAGCCCTGAGCCAAACCACAGGGTTGCGACAAGCCAGGTAAACCAGCCAAATTCACGGCAATGGTATAAATATCTGATAAATACATGGTCAATGGATCATCGGTTTTTTCACCAATCTTAAATGCAGTGACAGGGCTTGTTGGTGTAGCAATCACATCGACCTTTTCAAAAGCTTGGGTGAAATCCTGTTGAATCAAGGTGCGGACTTGTTGTGCTTTCAAATAATAAGCATCGTAATAACCTGAAGAAAGTGCAAAAGCGCCCGTTAAAATACGACGTTTGACTTCAGAGCCAAAACCTTCATCGCGGGAGCGGGTGTACATATCCAATAAATCTTCTGGGTTTTCACAACGATGACCAAAGCGCACACTGTCATAACGCGATAAATTGGCAGACGCTTCTGATGGCGCAATCACATAATAGGCAGCCACAGCAAGATCCGTATTCGGCAAAGAAATATCCACCAATTCCGCACCCAAGGCTTCACATTGTTTCAATGCTTCTTCCACAGAAGCACGAACCTCTGCATCCATACCTTCAACAAAATATTCTTTCGGCACACCAATTTTCATGCCTTGCATATTGCGCTGTTCACAAGCTTTTAACCAATCCAACTGGGGTGCGTCCGCGACTGTGGTTGAATCCAAGGGGTCATGACCTTCAATGGCAGCCGTCAACATCGCAGCATCTTTAACGGTACGGGTCATCGGGCCTGCTTGATCCAAGGATGATGCAAAAGCAATGATACCACGGCGAGAGACACGGCCATACGTCGGCTTCATGCCCGTAATGCCTGTTAAGGACGCAGGTTGACGAATGGAGCCGCCCGTATCTGTTCCCAATGCCGCAGGTGTAAGCGCTGCGGCCACTGCCGAAGCTGAACCGCCCGAAGAACCACCAGGGATGCGATCGGTATTCCAAGGGTTACGACACACACCAAACGCGGATGTTTCTGTCGATGATCCCATGGCAAATTCATCCATATTGGTTTTTCCCACCAAAACCGCACCCGCTTCTTTGAGCTTGGTAATCACATGCGCATCATAGGGTGCATGAAAATCCTTCAAAATATTGGAGCAACATTGGGTGGGACCATCTTGGGTGCAAAAAATATCTTTGATGGCAATGGGTAAACCTTCTAAAGCACGCGCACCATGTACGCCATGCGCAGCACGATAAGCATCCGATGCTTGAGCCTGACCCAACACATGGTCTGCATCCAAATGCACAAAAGCATTCAGTTGCTCGTTATGCGCTGCAATACGATCCAAATAAAGCTGTGCCACCTCAACGGCTGTGGTTTCACCGCAATCTAAACGTGTTTTTATTTCTGATAAGGAAGAAAAGGGCATTATTCAATCACCTTGGGAACGACATAGAGTCCCGATTCAAGTTTGGGAGCGACCGCTTGCAAAGCATCACGGCGATTACCATTGGTCACCACATTGGCACGCAAAGGCATGGCTGCATCGTGGGGATGGGCTGTCGGCGTCACGCCTTCTGTATCGACAGCGGCTAACTGATCGACATAAGCAAGAATGCTAGAAAGTTGGGGGCCGAGTTCAGTGGCTTCTTCATCGGTCAAGCGAATGCGAGCCAGCATCGCGACCTTTTGAACATCAATATCCATGTTCGAATACCTCATATTTGGAATGCGGCAAGCATAGCGAGTATCCACTCTTTCTCCACTCCACTCATCTATCATTATGAAATTTTACAAGCTAACACATTACCTTAATCTATCGCACTGACAGTTTGCATGAATTTGTATGCTGATTTTTTTTTCAAAAGGGATATTATCATGAAAAATAAGGGGCTGTCCCAGATAACTAGACGTTATGTTTTCTAACCCACTGTTTTAAAATGGATAATTGTTCTTTTGGGCTTGGGTTGTTAAAACGCCACTCACACTCCTTCAAAAAGTAGTAAAAATGTTCTTTGGGAACACCA
>JAUZQO010000066.1 GCA_030950925.1 Mariprofundaceae bacterium | reverse complement strand
GATCTATTTATTCCTCCATAACGCTGTTATTTCGGGCGAAGTCCAACAGTCTTCCTAAAGTCGGTGGGGTACGCTGACTTCTTCAACCGAACCTGCTTTGGGGTCGTTAAATACATACATATCCAAGCCTTTTTCGCTGTGTGCAATCACAGTACTCACGGCGGCATCACCTGTAACATTCACAGCCGTGCGAATCATATCCAGCAACCTATCTACGCCAATGATGAGCGCAATACCTTCCACAGGTAGCCCCACTTGATTAAACACCATGGCCAACATAATCAACCCTACACCTGGCACACCTGCTGTGCCAATGGATGCCAACACAGACATACCAATCACCGTGAGGTAACCCATAATTCCCAAATCAATGCCATACACATTGGCAATAAACACCGTGGCAACCCCTTGCATCATAGCCGTGCCATCCATATTGATGGTCGCGCCAAAAGGCACAATGAATGAGGCAGTCGAGTTATCGACACCCAAGCGTTTTTCCGCCGTTTGCAAGGTGACGGGGATGGTGGCATTGGAACTGGATGTACTGAATGCAAAAATTTGCGTGGTACGCATTTTTTTCAAGAAGGTTAGCGGATTCACACGCCCCAACACTTTCAAAAGAATCATCAATGTGCCGGTTACATGCAAAAGTAAAACAAACACCAACACACCAAAATAACTCAACATCGGAATAATCATGCCGATACCTTGCAAGGAAAATGTTTTGGCCATCAAGGCAAACACGCCAATCGGGGCTAAATGCATGACCACATTGACCACTTCCATCATGACTGCATTCAAACGTTCCGCTGCATCAGCAATGGGTTTGCCCACATCACCCACCATCAACACACACACCGCAAATAAAATGGTAAAAAAGATGATTTGTAACATATTGCCCGTGGCATAGGCTTCAATCGGATTACTTGGAATCAAATCAATCAATACTTGTGTGAGTGGCGGGCTCACAGGCGCACTAAAGGTATTGCTAGCAGCACTGGCAAGTTCAAAGCCTTCACCTGGTCCAAACAAGGATGCCACGGCAATGGCTAAGGTGATTGCCAACGCCGTGGTAAGCATGAACAAGGCAAAAGCTTTACCACCTACACGCCCAAGTTTATTAATATCGCCAATGCCACAAACCCCACAAATCAGCGAGAATGTCACCAGTGGTACGACCAACATTTTTAAGAGATGAATAAACATCGAGCCAACCACCAAAAACAAGCCATTGACCAAATAATCTTGCACCCATGCAATATCGGATGCAAAGGTATTGATGATACTTCCCACCACCAAACCAGCCACCATCCAAATCAGGATTTTGGTGGTCATGTGCATTTTCTTTTTTTGTGGCTTGGTTTGTTCTGTACTCGGCATAAAAACTCTCTTTGATGTCTATCTTTTATATTTCAAACAGTTGAATGTTGTGAAGTTTATCACATCATGCGCAGCTTGAAGGTGCAAGTTGCCCATCATGGCGTGGATGCACGCATTTTCTACGTCTCATCTTATTTTAGGATACCATATGGCAAATTTTCAGACCCACATGACCGTCGCAGCACTGGGTTCGATGGCTGCAACAGCAGCTTGCATCCAAAAAATTGGTTTAAGTGATGAACAAGCGGTGATTCTTTTTCTCTTGGGTAGTGTGGCAGGCATGTTGCCAGATATTGATTTGGATCACTCCATACCTGCCAAATGGTTTTATCGAAGCCTGACGACCACTGCCATGCTGGCCGTCGCTTTTTATAGCATGCCTAAATTTTCTACGTTATCTGTCTTAATCTACCTGTTGATCACCTTTATCATTGTCCATTTCATGGTCTCTTACATGATTAAATCCATCACTTCTCATCGTGGTCTGTTTCACTCCGTGCCTGCGGCTGGTTTGTTTGGTATGGCAATGTATTTTATCGGGCTACATGGATTTACTTGGTCAGAGCATTTCTCTTGGCTCTCCGCAGCCTTTATCTGTGGTGGGTACCTTCTCCACTTGGCATTGGATGAATTTTATAGTGTGGATTTACTGGGCGGAAAACTCAAACAATCCTTTGGTAGCGCTCTCACCTTGTTCAAGACCAAACAATGGCGTGGCTATGCCATATTGTATCTCATCCTAAGCACGGCGATAGCCTATGCTTGGCAACCAAGCTCATTCAGCTTTTAACCCAACTTATCCATGATATGGTCGCCACATGCCTGATATCACAGCCAACACATTCATCAATATTCTTTTTATCATCGGTTTGGGACAAGTCACTTGGATCTCATCCATGTTGTTACGCCGAGGCATTGCCCCGAAAATTCTTTGGCAAGCCACGCCCCCCTTACTTTGTATTTGGGTGTTGCTCTGGCCAGTTTATACCCTTACATGGTCAATTTGGTTGCCCATCATGGCTTTATGTGGGGTCGTGATCTGGGTCTATGCCAGAAATAAGCCCTTTTGCCTAAGCATTCAATATATTTGGGGCAAGCCTTATCCGCTGCCCATGTTATCTCTCATCGTAAGCATCAGTATTGCACTGGCTATTTTTCAAACCATCCCTGAATTTGGTTTTGCACTTGCCCTCACTATTTGCCTTGCTTTTCCCTTGGCTGATTTACTCGACCGTATTCCCAATAAAGCCTTAGGCTTTCCGCTTCACCCCCAGCAAACATTATTGGGACACCTTGGTTTATTGATTGGTAGCACATTTTTATGTAGTTGGAGCATCCATCTTTACCACCCCATGAACTGGCAGCTATTGATCATGGCAACCCTTATTGCTGCCATGGCAGCTTCTTTGTTCCGCGCCCTATGTCCCAAGTATTGGAATCTTCCGCTTTCCACACTGGCTATGGGCTGGATTCTTTGGCTACTGTAAGCTTCGCCGCATGTCCTATATTGATAAGCTTATTGAATTGGCATTGCTCGAAGATGCCGCCTACGAAGACCTTACCGCGCAAGCCACTATTTTACCTTTACAACGTGGTATTGCTCGCATCACAGCCAAAGCCAAGGGTATGCTTTCAGGTTGTGCGCTTGCACAACAAGTCTTTCATACCCTTGATAGCAGCATCCAACAACAATGGTTAAAAAAAGATGGTGATGCGATTCAAGTCGGTGAGGTGCTTGTTGAACTAACAGGAAACTTGCGCTCTTTGCTTGCGGCTGAGCGTACAGCTTTAAATTTCATGCAGCACCTTTCAGGCATTGCCACTGCCACCCATCACTTTGTTGATTGTGTGATAGGAACGAACTGCTTGGTTGCCGATACACGTAAAACAACCCCCGGTCTTCGCTTGCTTGAAAAAAAAGCCGTTATTCATGGTGGTGGTATCAACCATCGCATGGATTTAGCCAGCGGTATGCTCATCAAAGAAAACCATATTGAAGGCAGTGGTTCTATCACCGATGCCATCCATGCTTGTTTTCAACACAATCGTGATGTGTGGGTTGAAGTCGAGTGTGAAACTGAGGATGAGGTCAAAGAAGCCATTCAATCCTGCCCTGACATCATTCTTTTGGATAATATGACACCCGAACAAGTCCATCGATGCTGTCAATTTGTCCCCGATTCGATTTTATTGGAGGCATCAGGAAATATTACCTTAGATAATGCGCGCCTATATGCTGAAACGGGTGTGAATCGTATTGCCATTGGTGCCATCACCCATTCCGCACCCGCATTGGATTTATCCATGCTTGTGCAAGCTATCCCCATGAACAGTGCCGCCAATGATGAGTCCTAAATCATCATTTCTCTCACAACTTGAAGCATCACTTCAACCGCTCCAACATCTTTATGCGTTACAATATTTCAAACACATAGACTCCACCAATCAAGAGGCGATGCGTCAGCTTGAGGGAGGGGTTCAAAGTGGTACAGTCATCGTCGCAGAGCAACAATCCGCAGGTCGGGGGCGTTTGGGAAGGGTTTGGCATACTGTCGAAGATGCACTGGCCATGAGCATCATCTTCCGCCCCGATTTACCACCTGAAAAAATCTCTCAACTTTCTTTGGTCACAGCCGTGGCATTACAACAAACCTTGGCGAACTATTGTGCTGATATTCGTATCAAATGGCCCAATGATTTGTTGATACATGGTGCCAAAGTGTCGGGTATTTTAACTGAAATGCGCACGCAACAAAAACATGTTGATGGTGTGGTCATTGGTTTGGGTGTAAACTTGAAACAACCACAAAAGGGGTGGCCTAGTGATATTCAACAACAAGTCACGGATATACAATCCCATTGTATGCAGCCCATTTCTCGTACGACATGTGCCATGCAGATTTTAACATCTCTCGATCATTGGTATGATATATATCTTCAACAAGGTTTTGCAGCGATTCGTCACACTTGGTGGCAATACCATATCGCATCCAACCAAAAAGTTCGTGTCTTCAATGGCAACAGCTACATCGAAGGCGTTGCCACTGCATTGGATGATGATGGCGCACTTTTATTGGATGTTCAAGGTGCTATCCAACGCATCATGGCAGGTGAGGTTTTTCTGCAAGATATTTCTGGCTCTTTTGAAATATGAGTGGATAAACATTCAAATACCTGTCACTGACCTAAATAATGGGCATCTCACATACCTTCATCAAAAACCAGCAAGATACCTGTTCATTCATACACACCGTTATCCACAAGTTCTTGTGAGTAACTTTTTTAAGTATTTTCTCGCCATACATAGCAAGTATTTTTTCAAGCATTAAGGTGCGCAATATCTACCCTGCTTGAGGTTTCTTATATGACAACCCCCACACAATACACACTTTTTTCTGCTGACGATGCTTTATCTGTTGCCAAGGTTCAACCCAAAGCCTTGGTTGAGCGTTTTTCTCAAATGCACAGCGCTGAAATCGCAGAACTATTATTATCTTGTAAAAATGATGAACAGCGGCAAGCACTGATTAAACATGTACCCGATAAAGTTTTGGGTGATACTTTGTTAGAGCTTCCCGAAGGCATGCAAGAAGACTTATTGGCAGATTTTAAAGCAGATGAAATTGGTGATGTCGTTGAACATTTAGACTCGGATGATGCCACTGATTTACTTCAAAATATTGAAGCCATAGTTGCCCATGCCGTCATTGAATCCTTAGAGCCTGATGAGCGACGTGAAATTGAGCCTTTGATGGCGTATAATGAAGAAACTGCGGGTGGCTTGATGCAAGTTGAACTGTTTAAAGTTCGCCATGATTGGACTGTAGCACGCGTCATGAAGGTGTTGCGCCGTTGGTCTCAAGACATCGAAAACCTCAACTATGTGTATATAGTGGATGATGATGATCGCTTTGTCAGTGCGCTTTCTTTACACCGTTTATTATTTGTAAAGCCCAAGCAAATCATTACTGAAATTGCCGATGCTTCTTTTCCCCGTGTCATGGCCAGTCAAGATCAAGAAGAGGTGGCTAAATTATTTGATAAATATGATATATTGGCTGTTCCTGTCATTGATGAGCATGGTGTTTTGATTGGACGCATCACTGCCGATGATGTGATTGATGTGATTCAAGAAGAAGCGACCGAAGATATGTATCGTTTGGTTGGACTATCGGATGAAGATGATCTTTCTGAACCCATAGGCATCACCGCTTGGCGGCGTGGCATTTGGTTGATGGTTAATTTATGCACAGCCATTCTTGCTTCTCTTGTTATTGCACAATTTGAAGCGACGATTTCTCAAATTGTTGCCTTGGCTGTATTGATGCCCATTGTAGCAAGCATGGGTGGTATTGCAGGCACGCAAACATTGACAGTGATTGTACGTGGTATCGCCCTTGGACGTGTGACTTATAGCAATGCAAAACGTGTTTTATGGAAGGAAACCACCGTGGGTTTACTCACAGGCATGAGTTTTGCCTGCTTGATTGGTCTTATTGTTTCATTTTGGTTTCCGCATTATGGTTTATCATTGGGTTTGGTCATCGCTGCTGCCATGTTTACCAATTTATGTGCCGCAGGCTTGGCAGGATCCCTGATTCCCCTCACCCTTCAACGCCTTAAGATTGATCCAGCTTTGGCTTCTGGAACCATTCTTACAACCGTCACTGATATTGTTGGTTTTCTTACATTCTTAGGTCTAGCCACCATATTCCTACTTTAATTTTTGTCCGCAATAGGGCTTGAAACGCCCAATTGCCAACCTTATACAAATAGTCATTGAAAGAATTGGAGGTTGCTGGTGAGTGAAAAAGATCAACAACAAGATATTGAAGAACAAGCGTTAGACAACACAGAAGCAGTGGAAGAAGAAACCCTAACCTTGGATGAAGAAGGCGATCCCATTGACCCTTTGCAAGCTTTACAAGCTGAAGTCAATGAACTCAATGACAAATTACTTCGCCAACATGCTGAAATGGATAACTTACGCAAACGAACTACGCGCGAAGTCATCGATGCCCGTAAATTTGCCGTTGAGAAATTTGCCGTTTCTTTATTGAATGTGGTGGACAACCTTGAACGTGCTTTAACCGTAGAAGAAGGTCAGGAAGAAGCCTTGCGTGATGGTATTCAACGCACCTTGGATTCATGGCATGGCATGATGGGCAAGTTTAATGTTGAACGCATTGATGCTGTTGGCGAAGCTTTTGATCCACATAAACATGAAGCCTTGTCAAAAATGCCATCCGATGAACCTGAAGGCACGGTGATTAGCCAGCATTGTGCAGGTTATACCTTGAATGGTCGTTTAATT
Source organism: Mariprofundaceae bacterium (assembly GCA_030950925.1). GTDB lineage: Bacteria > Pseudomonadota > Zetaproteobacteria > Mariprofundales > Mariprofundaceae. The sequence continues at coordinate 26,199 of JAUZQO010000066.1, read as the reverse complement.
CGCCCAGCCCAAGTCTTGGTTTCAAGCGGAAAATAAACAGCAGCTTTTCAAAGGGGTTGAAAGCAATCTCAAGCTTCCCCATATAAAGCGTAAGAATAAAAATATTTAAACAAGCGAAAGTTAGTAGGAGAGTAAACATGGCAAAAGTCATTGGTATTGATTTAGGAACCACCAACTCATGTGTATCGGTCATGGAAGGTGATACACACAAGGTGATTCCCAACAGCGAAGGCGATAACACCACCCCATCGGTGGTTGCATTTACTGGTGATGAACGTTTGGTTGGGGCAGCAGCAAAACGCCAAATGGTCACCAACCCTGATAACACTTTTTATGCGGTAAAGCGTTTGATTGGTCGTAAATTTGATTCAAAAGAAACCAAGCATCATCATGAGTTGGTATCTTATCCCATCGTAGCTGCTGATAACGGCGATGCTTGGGTTGAAGCGAATGGCAAGAAAATGAGTCCTCAGGAAATTTCTGCCATTACCTTACAAAAAATGAAATCAACTGCGGAAGATTATTTGGGTGAAACAGTCACCGATGCAGTGATTACTGTACCTGCGTATTTTAATGACTCACAACGTCAAGCGACCAAAGATGCAGGTGCTATTGCGGGTTTGAATGTGTTGCGGATTGTCAATGAGCCAACGGCTGCCGCATTGGCGTATGGTTTGGATAAAACCGAAGAAAATCATTTGATTGCTGTGTACGATTTGGGTGGTGGTACCTTTGATGTATCCATTCTTGAAATCGGTGATGGCGTGTTTGAAGTGAAAGCCACCAATGGCGATACATTCTTGGGCGGTGAAGATTTTGATCAAGTATTGATTAAATATTTGGCTGGAGAATTCAAAAAAGAACATGGTGTGGATTTATTGAAAGATAAATTGGCATTGCAACGTCTGCGTGAAGCGGCTGAAAAAGCCAAGATTGAGCTTTCTTCAGCGCAGCAAACCGAAGTGAATTTACCGTTCATCACAGCCGATGCTTCAGGTCCGAAACATTTATTGGTGAAAATTACCCGTGCCAAGTTTGAATCTTTGGTGGGTGATTTGGTTGAGCGTTCGATGGAACCTTGCAAACAAGCATTGAAAGATGCGGGTGTGAAAGCCTCTGAAATCCATGATGTGGTATTGGTGGGCGGTCAAACACGTATGCCATTGGTGCAACAAAAAGTAGAAGCGTTTTTTGGTAAAGAACCCCATAAAGGTGTGAACCCTGATGAAGTCGTGGCCATTGGTGCAGGCATTCAAGGCGCAATTCTTACAGGTGATGTGACGGATGTATTGTTATTAGATGTCACACCACTGTCACTGGGTATTGAAGTCGAAGGTGGTTTGTTCAATAAGATTATTGATAAAAATACCACCATCCCAACCAAGAAGAGCCAAACATATACCACAGCAGCCGATAACCAATCTGCGGTCACCATTAAAATTGCTCAAGGTGAGCGTGAAATTTTTTCTGCCAACAAAGAAATGGGCTTGTTCAACCTCGAAGGTATTGCGCCAGCAGCACGTGGCATGCCTCAAATTGAAGTCACCTTTGATATTGATGCCAATGGTATCATTCATGTGCATGCCAAAGATAAAGGTACAGGCAAAGAGACATCCATTCGTATCGAATCAGGTTCTGGTTTGTCCGAAGAAGAAATCGAACGCATGAAACAAGATGCAGAAGCGCATGCTGATGAAGATGCTAAAACTAAGGAAAATATTGAAACGCGCAACCGTGCGGACCAAATGTATTATGCCACTGAAAAATCACTGAAAGACAATGGTGATGCTGTGGATGCTGATACGAAAGCTACCATTGAAACAGCGATGGCAGCATTGAAAACAGCTTTGGCAGGTTCTGATATCGAAGCGATTAAAAAGGCAGAAGAAAACTTGGGTGAGAAATCACAAAAGTTGGGTGAAGCCGTCTATCAAAAGATGCAAGCTGAACAAGCGGGTGCTGCAGCAAGCGCAGCTCCTGAAGCAGAAGCATCCAATACAGCATCAAAGAAATCTGATATTGTGGATGCGGACATTCTTGATGCAGAAGTGGTGGACGATAAGAAGTAAGAACTTTTACATGCCTGAAAAGGTCATGTGATGAAGAAGGGAGCAAGCACAATCACTGTGTCTGCTCCCTTTTTGTCGTTCAAGACATAGAAAAAGTTTAATATAGTGCTTTAAGTATGAAACTACCCTCGTCACCCTCGAGTGCTTGTGTCGGGGGTCTATAGGTAGATTGCCGATAAAAAATTTCGGGAATGACGAACTAAGACCTAGCTTTATACGAATCATGACTATATTGAAAAAACCTTGAAAAATAGAAAATACCATTTGAATACTTAAACAACTATAGTGTGGAGTTAGCCAGTGTCACAACGAGATTATTATGAAGTTTTAGGCATCAATAAAGATGCCGATACCAATATGGTCAAGAAAGCTTACCGCAAACTTGCCATGAAATACCATCCAGATCGCAATCCTGATGATGAAAGTGCTGCGGCAAACTTTCGTGAGGTCACTGAGGCTTATGAAGTGTTATCTGATGATGATAAACGATCCCGTTATAATCAGTATGGTCATGCGGGTGTCGATGCCCAAATGGGTGGGTTTGGGGCAGGTGGTTTCCAAGATTCCCATGCCTACCGTGATTTTGGCGATCTTTTTGGTGATGTGTTTGGCAATATGTTTGGTGCTGGTGGAGGTCAACAAGGCAATCGCGGCGCAGATTTACGTTATGACCTTGAATTAAGTTTGGAAGAAGCCGCCACAGGCAAAGAAGTATCACTGGATATTCCCAAATATGAACATTGCGATACATGCGGGGGTTCTGGTGCGCGCGCAGGTACACATCCTGTACCATGTAACACGTGTGGTGGTCATGGACAGGTACAAATGCAACAAGGTTTTTTTGCAGTACGTCGGACTTGTCCTGCTTGTCATGGTCAAGGTAAAAAAATTGAATCTCCCTGTGTCACCTGCGGTGGTACAGGACGCAAACGCGTCACCAAAGATTTAAAAATTAAAGTCCCTAGAGGCGTGTATCATGGCGCACAAGTGCGTGTGTCGGGTGAAGGTGAAGTGGGTGAACATGGTGGTTCTGCGGGTGATTTATATGTTGTCGTCACGCTTAAAGAGCATGCTATTTTTGAACGTGATGGTGCTGATTTACACTGCAATATGCCCATTACTTTCCCGCAAGCAGTCTTGGGGGCTGAAATTGATGCACCAACACTGACAGGGAAAATAAAAATTCGCATTCCTACAGGCACTGAGGGAGGGCGTACTTTCCGTTTGCGTGGTGAAGGTGTTCCCGATGTTCGTACCCATCAAATAGGTGATTTATATGTGCGCGTGAACATTGCTGTACCCAAAAAATTATCGGACGCACAAAAAGAAGCCCTACAAAAATTTGCCATTGAGACAGGTGATGAAGTCTATCCTGAACGCCATTCTTTTTTGGGTAAAGTGAAAAATTTTTGGGATGATTTGGCAGGAGATATCAAATGATTCGAATCATTATAACAGGTGCTTCAGGGCGTATGGGACGCATGTTGGTCAAAGCTGTGGATGCGTGTGAAGATACCGAATTGGTTGGAGCAACAGAGCGTCCAAACTCACCTCTACTGGGGACTGATGCTGGCAATTTAGCAGGTATTGGTGCATTAGGGGTGAATTTGGTAAATTGTTTATCCCAATGTGAAAAAGCTGATGTACTGATTGATTTCACTGCGCCAGAAGCTTGTTTAGAACATGCAAATTTTGTAGCTGATCATGCCATGAAGATGGTCATTGGTACGACGGGCTTTGAAGATCGTCAAATAGAGAAACTTCATCAAACACTCAGCAACACATCGGTTGTGATGGCTGCCAACTATTCGGTGGGTGTCAATTTAGCTTTAAGTCTTATTCAACAGGCTGCCCAAGTATTGGGTGCTGATTATGATGCTGAAATTTATGAAGCGCATCATAAACATAAGGTGGATGCTCCGTCAGGCACAGCCTTGGCAATGGGTCGTGCTTTGGCAGAAGGTCGTGATGTAGCGTTGGATGATATGGCTGTGTATGGTCGTGAAGGCATCACTGGCGCACGTAAAGCTGGAACGATCGGTTTTTCTGTTGCACGTGGCGGTAATATCGTTGGCGATCACAAAGCCATGTTTATTGCGGATGAAGAACGCATTGAAATCAGTCATTTTGCACAAGATCGCATTGTTTTTGCCAAGGGCGCAGTACGCGCAGCAAGCTGGGCAATGGAGCAGAACAAGGGCTGGTATGACATGCAAGATGTCTTGCAACTCAAAAGCCGTTAAACAGAACAACCCAACTAAGCTACACTTGCCAGCATGTTGAAATCAAAACTATCATGCTGGCGTTTTATGCTTCAATTCTGGCCACTGTTCGCCATGTTTATCATGGCACAGTGGTTGATGCGTTCTTCTGGAAATGTCGCATCCATTGCCATTCCTTGGTGGCTATCCGTCATTGATTCTGTTGTATTTGCTAGCGTTTTTATCACCGCATCAATCTGGGTTCATCGCCCCATACGCCGCGCTTTCCCTTATTTCAAAGCCTCTTCTACACGTTCCAAACACTACCTTGAACATGCCATCACTTTATTACCGCGTCGCGCATTGAATGGATTTCTGATGGCGGGTTTAATCTGTGCTTTCTATCTCATTGCGGTACTCAGTATCGGCAATATGATGAGCCAGAGCAATATGACACCGCGCATGCTGTTATCATTGGCACTGAGCCTTATTTATGGCGTTGGTTTTTTAGCCCCTTCGGTCGCGCTCGCAATGACCCTTGCTTACGCCGCACGTATCCGTCAGTTACTCTCGGCAAAAGGCTTGTTTATGCACAGCTTGCAGGCAGATGAGCATCTTATTTCATGGAGTAAGGTTTCCAAACGTCCTTGGATTATTTTCCTCATCACCAGTGCCATGCCTGTGAGTATTTTGGCACTTTTTGTTTATCTTATTCTCGACACAGATACCATGGTTGAACGCCATTTTATCCTCTTACAAGCAGGGATTCTTTGTTTATCCCTCTTGCTTGCAGGTACATGGCTCACCTTTGTGATTGGGCAAATCATTCAGCGCATCATGAACACCCTATCAACTGCCCTCCAACGCTTACATCAAGGGCAGTTTGACCAACCCACCCCTATTTTACTTGATGATGAGTTTGGTGTGTTATCACAAGGCATCAATATGGCATTCACAGGGCTAAAAGAACGTGAAGATCTCAAACAAAACCTTGAAGTCGCCACGGATATCCATCAAGCCATGTTGCCTCAAAAAATACCCGTCATTCCCTCTTATCAACTGCAAGCATTTCAACAAAGTTGCCAAGCTGTAGGTGGTGATTATTACGATCATATTTTACTGCCCAATGAACATGTCTGGCTTATCGTTGCGGACGTTTCAGGCAAGGGCTACCCCGCTGCCTTAAGTGTTGCCAATTTACGCGCTACATTTCATGCCTTGGCATATTTGAACCTTTCACTTGAAAAAGCTGCGGATTACATCAACCACAGCCTTTGTGAAACACTCACAGGCGGGTGTTTCATCACGCTATTTATGGCAGATTTAAACACCAACACCCATGATTTAACATGGATCAATGCTGGGCATGTGCCTGTCTTGTGTTGTTTGGATGGAGAGATTGAAAAGCTCGCTGCCGTTGCTCCGCCCATGGGTTTACAAGATGGCTTATCCTTCCCTAGTCAACACTATCAGATTCAAGAAAAAGAACTGCTATTCATGTATAGCGATGGTGTGAGTGAAGCTCGCCAACATCAAACGCAAGCCTTATATGGGGAAGCACGCTTACGAAAGTGGTTGATTCAGCATGAACATAGTGATGCTTGGACTTCCGACTTACAACATGAACTCAACACCTTTGGTGAACTTGCCGCCGATGATGATGTCACCATCTTATTCTTACAGCGAAATCAAAACTTAGAGGAAACACATCCATGACCACAAACACACGTATCGAACGCGACTCTATGGGCGAAATGGAAGTGCCTAGCCATGCCATGTATGGCGCATCAACAGCGCGTGCAGTCGCCAACTTTCCTGTGTCAAGCTTACGGTTTCCTCGTGTTTTCCTGAAAGCATTGGGGCATATCAAATATGCGGCAGCACATGTCAACAGCAACTTGGGAAAACTTGATTCTGAACGTGAACGCTTGATTCAACACGCATGTCAAGAAGTGATTAATGGCAAGTGGGATGAGCATTTTATTTTGGATATTTTCCAAACAGGCTCAGGCACATCCACCAATATGAATGCCAATGAAGTGATTGCCCATCGCTGCACTCAACTTTCTAATAGCATTCAAATCCACCCCAACGATCACATCAATATGGGACAATCGTCCAATGATGTGATTCCAACGGCGATTCATCTGGCAGCAGCAGACCTTCTTGTTCACCAACTGTTACCTGCTTTACAACATCTCCATCAACAGCTTGATGACAAAGCCCAAGAACACATGGACATGGTGAAAATTGGGCGCACCCACTTGATGGATGCCACCCCCATCACCTTGGGGCAGGAAATATCTTCTTGGGCGCGTCAAATCGAATTGGGTATGGAGCGTCTTACATCCTGTTTACCGCATCTATGTGAATTGGCGCAAGGTGGGACAGCCGTCGGTACTGGCTTGAACACCCATCCTGAATTTGGTTCGCGTATGGCAGATATACTAGCGACTGCTTACGATATCCCATTTACAGAAGCTAAAAATCACTTTGAAGCTCAAGCTGCACAAGATGCAGCGGTTGAACTGTCGGGGGCTTTGAAAACATTGGCTGTTTCCTTGGTCAAAATTGCCAATGATGTGCGTATCTTAAATATGGGGCCTCGTTGTGGTTTGGGGGAAATTTCCGTGCCTGCTGTACAACCAGGGTCTTCCATCATGCCAGGTAAGGTCAACCCCGTGATTGCTGAATCCATGGCGCAAGTGTGCGCTCAAGTGATAGGTAATGATGCAACGATTAGCTTTGGTGGTGCATCGGGTTTATTGGATTTGAATGTCATGTTACCTGTCATGGCACATAATTTATTGGAATCAGAAATGATTCTTAGCAGTGCGTGCATGATGTTTGCGGATAAATGTATTGCAGGTTTACAAGGCAATGCCGAAACATGTGAGAAACAAATTGCTTGGAGTATGAGTATGGTCACCTCGCTTACACCCGTGATGGGTTATGACAAAGCCTCACAACTTGCCAAGCAAGCCGTACAAGAACGGAAAACGGTGCGGCAACTTTGTTTGGAGCGCAAACTTATGGATGAAGAGCAATTGAATACATTACTTGATCCAACAAGCATGTTGCATCCAGCATAGCTTATGAAAGCACACAAAGCGTAAGCTTCGTTTCCTTTCTTACGCTTTTTCCCGCTTCACACGCGACTGAATGCCTGTGGTTAAGGTGTAAGGAATGGTGTCCAATTGTTTGGCAACTGATGACACTGAATGTCCTTTTCCCCAAAACATGATCTCTTCACCGATTTGAACATCACTTTCAGAACAATCCAACAAACAATAATCCATGCAGACACGCCCAATCATGGGCAGTTTATCATTCCCATACAAAGCAAAGCCTCTATTGGAAAGCCCTCGCGGTAAGCCATCACCATAGCCCATGCTCACCACGGCAACTTTCATCGCAGCATCTGCGATATAACTCGCGCCATACGATATAGATTCACCTTGAAAAACATCACGGATTTGCATCACACGTGCTTTTAAGGTCATCACAGGTTTCAAACCCATCACCTTCTTTTCAATCGGTTCAATGCCATACAATGCCAAGCCAGGGCGCACCACATCAAAACAAGCTTGGGGCATGGAAGCAATGCCTCCACTGTTTAACAATGATGTACGCATGCCCTCTGGTAAACCTGATGCCATCGTTTGAAATATTTGAAGTTGTTGCTGGTTCAATGGATGTTCAGGTGTGTCCGCACAAGCCAAATGCGACATAATCCCTATTATATTGATGTTGAGTTGCCCACACTTTTTTTGCAATGCTTGCCAATCCATACAGCCCAAACGATTCATGCCTGTATCAACTTTGAGCCAAAGACTTGATTCAAATCCTTTTTTTTGAAGGCATTCAGCTTGCCATATTTCAGTCAGTACAGGGGTTAAATGATATTGCACTGAAAGTTTTGCATCTTCATGATCAAAAATACCTGATAGCAGCGTAATGTTAGATTGTTCATCCACTAACTGCCGTAATTGAACGCCTTCTTGGGCATCGGTCACAGCAAAGGAGCGGCAACCTTGCTGATGCAAACAAGGAACAATCAGTGCTAGTCCATGCCCATAAGCATTGGCTTTGACCACAGCCATGACTTCGGCATCTCCAGATTTTTCACATAAAACATGATAGTTATGGGCAAGGTTTTCCAAAGAAATAGAAGCAATGGCAGGACGCATAAACGATTAAGAGGCTAAAATATGCTCGGCTCGTTTCAAATCTTCGGGTGTATCCACACCCAAACAATGAAAGTCCCCCACGGTTACAGCCATGGGGTAACCATGATGCAACACACGAAGTTGCTCCAATTGTTCTGCTGCACCACTATCACATTCCTGCAAGTCACAATAATTCAGTAAAAAAACCTTACGATAGGCATACAAACCCACATGTTGCAAGGCTTGCGCTAAGCCTTGTTGACGCGGAAAAGGAATCGCGGAACGACTAAAATACATCGCCTTGCCTTGTCCGTTACACACCACTTTGACCACATTGGCATCATATAAATCTTCATCACGCAACAAAGGGTGCGCCAAGGTTGCCATGGGTAGGCTTGCATCGGTTTCAAAAGGCTGCACCACCGCACGAATTGCTGCGGGATCAATCAAGGGTTCATCCCCTTGCACATTCACCACAATATCACAATCCATATCCTGAACCGCTTCTGCCAAGCGTTCACTGCCACTTTGATGTTCGATTTGACTCATAAAGACATCACAACCGACCTTGCGCGCCACATCAGCAATACGTTCATCATCCGTGGCAACAAAAACATCACCAATCGCCGCTTGTTTTGCCCGTTCAATCACATGCAGTAACATGGGTTGACCTGCCAAATTTGCTAAGGGTTTACCCGGAAAACGCGTGGATGCAAAGCGTGCGGGAATGCCCACGATAACTTTTGATGTATGCTTCATTTGTTCCTCCGAAGCTTAAAAAAATAACTCAAGCTCAGTGCCACCCATTCAGCTTACCGCATCCAAATCAAATGCTGTATGTAAAGCGCTAACTGCAAGTTCAACATACTTTTCATCCACCACCACAGTGACTTTAATTTCACTGGTTGTAATCATTTGAATATTGATATTTTCCTTCGATAAGACATCAAACATTTTACGTGCAACACCAGCATGTGAGCGCATACCCACACCAATAATGGAAACTTTAGCAACGGTATCATCGCCTTTCACCTTCTTGGCTTTTAATTCTGTACACAGTGTGTTCAATAACGTCATGGTCGCAGTATAATCGTCACGCGGCACGGTAAATGTGATGTCTGTATAACCCTGTTCACTCACATTTTGAACAATTACATCCACATTAATTTCAGCATCGGCAACAGGACCTAAAACACGGCTGGCAATGCCTGGTTGATCAGGAATACCTTGGATGGTGACCTTGGCTTCATCTCGATGATAGGCAACACCTGTAATTTCTGCTCGTTCCATAGCTGTATCCTCACCTGTCACCATCGTTCCTTGCACATCTTCAAAGCTTGAACGCAAATGAATCGGCATATTAAAACGCATCGCCATTTCAACACTGCGTGTTTGCAATACTTTTGCACCCAAAGATGCAAATTCCAACATTTCTTCATAGCTTATTTGATCAATTTTGGAAGCTTGCGCCACAATACGAGGATCTGTGGTATAAATGCCATCCACATCGGTGTAAATATTACAGACATTTGCTTTGACTGCCACTGCCAGTGCCACTGCCGATGTATCAGAACCACCACGCCCCAATGTGGTGATGTTTCCAGCTTTATCACGGCCTTGAAAACCAGTCACCACGGGAACTTCACCTGCTTCGATATGGGCAATCAAATGGTCACTTTGAACATCGGTGATACGGGCACGAGCATGAGTACTATCGGTGCGAAATCCTGCTTGAGAACCGTTGTATGAATAAGCTTTGATACCCAAATGATGCAATTCAATGGCTAAAAGTGCTGCACTCACTTGTTCACCCGTGGATACAAGTGCATCCAATTCACGACAAGGCGGTGTTGCATCCATTGCCTTCGCTAAGCCCAATAAACGATTCGTTTCACCACTCATGGCTGAAACAACGACGGCAACCTTACGCCCCAGTGCCAAGTCTTTTTTGATGATTTGAGCCGTCGCACGAATACGTTCCAACGAACCCATGGATGTACCACCATACTTGTGAACAACCCTCATCATGGGCTTCCCACAGGCATGGTGGCAATGGCAAGTTTACCCATACCCAATTCACGTATTGTATCCATGACAAACACCACGCGCTTATGTAAAGAGTTGGCATCCGCCCTTAATACCACACGCATATTGGGATCACCCTTGCTGATATTTAAAATGCGGCGACGCAAATCACCATCTTCCACCGCTTCTTCTTGAACATACAGTTGACCTTTGGCATCCACACTGATCAGCACCTCTTTCATTGGCTTATCTTGGCTACTCGCTTTACTGGAGGGTAATTCCAATTTTAAACTATTGGAAACCGTAAAGCTTGTGGATACCATAAAAAAAATAAGCATTAAAAAAACCACATCCACCAATGGGGTCATTTCAACAAGGAAGTCAGCCCGCTTACGCTCTCTTAGTTTCATTCACGATCGCCTTTTAACAATTCAACAAAACGCAAAGCATGCTCTTCAATTTCAATGACAAAGCCACCCACCCGTGCTTCAAAAATACGATAAGCCACCATCGCAGGAATCGCCACGGATAAACCTGCAGCTGTGGTATTCAATGCTTTGGAAATACCGCCTGCCAACACATCTGCTTTACCCACGCCTTCAATGGAAATCACTTGAAACACTTCAATCATGCCCACGACTGTGCCTAAAAGACCCAGTAAGGGCGAAATGGCTGCAATCACGCCCAAGACACCAATATAACGATCCAAATGTGCGACCTCTTGCCGCCCTACTTCTTCCAAAATTTCTTTCATCACAGAACGTTTTACACCACGGTTTTTTAATGCTAACCATAAAATGCGACTCATCGCAGTGTTGTTTTTTTCACACAGATCAAGTGCTTCTTGGGCATTTCCAGCCCGAATAGACGCTTCAATGGCCTCAACATCTTTGATAGGAATCACCACAGAACGACGCAAGCTCCAACTTCGTTCAAAAATAAGTGTGACTGCCACGATAGATACTGCCAGCAGAATATACATCACAATTCCACCCTGATTGATAAACTCGTACACGCACTGCCCCCTAGGTTCAATATGGTCACGGATTATAGAAACAACTTGAGCCACTGCAATGCGGCATCATATTTTTGATGTTTTAAAGATAAAAATAATAACACCTCATGAGCTTGTCGTTGAGGATACCAAAACACCGCGCCCTGACTGGTATCCCAAATAGCTGCCCCCACGGCCTGATAACGCTGCACCACATCGGGCTTTGGAAACCCAAAGTGATTGCGATAACCTGTTTGGGCGATGACATATTTTGGGTGTGCCGCTTGTACAAACTTCTTAGTGCTGGATGTTCGACTGCCATGATGTGGCATCAACATCACATCATAATGAGCTATGGCATGTTGTGTCAGTAGTATTTTTTCAACAAGTTTTTCCATATCGCCTGAAATCAACAGGCGGTTTTCATTGGGCAACACAATGGAGCAAACCAAGGATGTATTATTATCATTGCTGGGTGCATAGCCTTTTGGCGGCCATAAGACATGAACTTTTGCCCGACCCAATCCCAACACATCACCTTGTTTTAACCAACGAACCTTGCCACCTGTCGATTGCATGCGATGAATCAGCGTCTGGAGTGTTTTATCTCGGTGATTCACAGGCACATCTGCCAACCAAAGTTCATGTACACTGCGTACTGAATCCATCAAGCGAAGCGCGCCACCATCATGATCGGATTGTGCATGGCTTAACATCAATACATCCACATGTGTTTGCCCCAAAGCTCTCAAACCCGCCGAAACAGTGGTGCCACCATTAAACCGACTTCCCTTGCGCCCTGGCACATCCACCACAAACACATGCGCTTTTCCCTCTGGCATGGCTTGAATCAAGGATGCAGCAGCACCCTGCCCCACATCCCAAGCCACCCATAAGGTTTCACGCGGTGCTTTTTCTTGCATCAGAAGCACAACATAGAACATCACAACACAAGCCATCAAAAACATGATTTTTTTCTGTTGCTGCTGGCGCATACCCCATATTGCAAGTATGATCATTGATAATAGATATAGACCATGCCACCACCAAGCTGCTCCAGACACCCATAAATTCCCACCCCACCATTGATGCATTTGTAACAAACATTGATTCCCCATATCAATGCCCAAGCCAGCCCACCGCATGACCCCACTGGCACCATCATGCCAACCCAATAGAGCCATCATTTCACCCAATAATGCCATCGGTAAAACATACAAACTGTACAAAGGTACAAGCAACATGTTGGCAGCAAGGCTCCAAACTGGAATACGTCCAAACACTTCAACAATCAAAGGAAGTGTTGCCAAACTGGCCACCAAACTTACATACATCATACTTTTGAAATAAGCCCAGACTTTACTTTGTGATGATGAGGAAGCGTGCATAAACATCAGCAATGCCAACGTCGCAGAGAAGGATAACCACAGTGATATGGATGTGATGGAAGAAGCGTCCCAGCATAATATCAACATCAAAGCCGCCAATAAAATATTGATGGGTGCATAACGTGCGCGTAACCACCAAGCCAGTGCCGCTGCCGCCAACATCAATGCCGCCCGTTGCGTCGGTAAAGGCCAAGATGCCAGTGTTGCATAAGCCACCGCTGCTCCAACACCAACCACCAAGGCACAAGCTTTCACAGCTATATGAATCATCCATGCCTCACGCCGAGTGAGAAAATAAAACGTCAAAAAACCAGCCCAAGCAGCAACCATACCGACATGTAAACCCGAAATTGCCAACAGGTGAGCTGCACCTGTTGCTGCAAAGGCATCTTGGATATGTATGGGAATAGCGTAACGTTCTGCCAACAACAATGCCGATAAAATACCACGTTCTTCCATATCTTTGGGCAACACCGAGCGCACCTTCGCACGCATGATATTCAGCATGCTTTGTTGCGATGATATGAGTGTCCAACCATCATAAACACTACCCATCAAGGCAATGTGTTGCTTAAAACAATAGGTCTCATAATCAAAACCACCTGGGTTTTGATGGTTATGGGGTGGGTGTAGCTTCAATATGACGTGAATCCTTTGCCCTTCTTTGGGTAAGTTCCCATAAGACCAAAGATAAGCATCCACACGTCCATGCAATATTTGACCATCATCACGCACCACATGCTGCAAACGCAAGCGTGTGGATGAACCGCGAAATTGTATATGCTCAATATCTGCTTGTACGGAAATTTTCTGATCCACCCAGCTGGCATCATAATGGGTTTGCCAAACGTCATATAAAAAAGTTGCACTTCCCCAAAGCATGCCAGCCAACATCCATAAACAAAAATAGCGGTGTAAAGACACCGCTATCCATAACAACAATATGATCATCACACCCATATTCCATGACCATGACACCCACTCCAAACGAGCCAAAGCAATACCCAGCACCCAAGCCAAAGCAGGCATGAGTATAGGTATATGTAAGCGTTGCATCATGCCATACAGAATGGCATCAACGCTCTTTCATGGGAATATACGCTTGACCTTTTTCACCCGTATAAATTTGCGTGGGGCGATAAATACGACTGACACCCAGTTGTTCTTTCCAGTGTGCCAACCACCCTGAAACACGTGCCACAGCAAAAATAGGTGTGAATAAATCTGTTGGAATCCCCAACTTTCGATAGACAATACCAGAGTAAAAATCGACATTGGGGCAAATGCCTTTCGCGCCCAGAGTGCTACGTGAAAGTTCTTCAATACGACTGGCAATTTCATAGGTCGGATCTTCACCCATTTCTTGCGTCAATTGCACATAAAGCTCTTGCAATAAAACAGCGCGAGGGTCTTTGGTTTTATAAATTCGGTGCCCTAAACCTGCAATTTTCTCTTTCTTGGCTAATTTTTCATGCAAATATGATTCAACCCTATCGACGGTACCGATCTCATCCAGCATGTGTAATACATCTTCATTGGCCCCGCCATGCAATGGCCCCGATAACGAACCAATGGCAGCGCTGATGCATGTATAAGGATCAGCCAATGTTGAAGCTGTGACAATGGTGGAAAATGTACTGGCATTGAGTGTATGTTCTGCATGCACAATCAACGCTACATCCATGATGCGTTCCATCAGGAGAGTTGGCTCATCACCTGTTAACATATACAAAAAATTCGCGGCATGGGATAAATCATCACGCGGTGGAATCGGATCATCACCTTTGCGCATGCGGGCGTGAGCTGCCACCAAAGTTGGTAATTTAGAAATAAGATTTAAACACACTGAACGTATTTGTTCAACTGTTAAATCACCGTGAGACAAAGGGTAAAACATACCCATCGCAGCGACAGTGGTTTGCAATGAATCCATCGGATGTGCTGATTCTGGAAAACATTTCATCATATCTCGAATGCGAAACTTAACACGACGATGATGACGTAATTTCTCATGCACTTCCATTAATTCTTGTTGGGAAGGAAGGTGACCATAAAGCAATAAAAAAGATGTTTCTTCAAATGATGATTGCTCTGCCAATTCTTCAATGTTAATACCACGATATTCCAAGTGACCCATGGTTCCATCCACCGATGAAATCGCAGATTTTGTCACGGGTATACCCGCTAAACCAGGGGAATAACATCCAATATCTTGATTTTTTGCCATAATAACTGCACTCCTTTTTTTTCCTAAACATCAATATATTTTCAAGCACAATATCATTATATTCACCCATTATGATAACTGATGTTACGCACTTCGTCATTCTATGCTTCCACCTGCTCGTCATACCCGAAATCTTTTATCGGGTATCTATCTATAGACTCTCGATACAGGCATTCGAGGGTGACGTGGTGACAGACTCGTGGATACCGAGGACACATCGACATATTTCAAGAAAATGCGTAACATCAGATCATAAATGAAATGGTAACTGTTCAGTATGCTTCATTTTTCCTGCAATATTTATATGAATCATTTATAAAATACTCGAAATGTATTTTTTTCGGCTATTCACTCTATCCACTTCACTCTTGCTTATACGATTCAGTAATTGCAATCGCAAATCAATTTCTTTAAGTGATGCATACGAATCAATGAGAACAGGGTTACAGTGAATTTTAACAATATCTACAAGCTGCTGGTTAATGAAATAAATATCTTCTTTAAGTTTATCTTTCAATCCACTTATTCGTTTATCTATAAATTCACGCGCTTGTTCCACCTTAATCTCACGAAACTTCCGTTTTCGCTTTTCGGCAGTACCTATATGTTTAGAAACTGCCCAAATAGAAGTCGCTGTAAAACCCAGTATAGGCAAAGCCCAAGGCATGCTAAGTAGCGTTGATACTGATGATAATACAATCACTGAACTTGTTCCTCCTACTGAACCAGCCGCCGCTCCAGATAACAATAAACCAGCATCCTTCATGCGACTAAGCCCTTTATCAATGACATTAAAAACACGCTCTTTGCTATTTGATGTTGCACACATATTGGCAAAATTTTCTTCTACATTCATCAAATCCATGGCACTACTGTGTAATTTATGATGCTCTTTCTCAGAAAATGAAACAAATGTTTTATTCCAAAACTCAATTTTATGTTTAATTTTATGTTTAAATTTTTGCAATTCTTGATTGCAAATCAACGCACATTCAACTTGGTCAAATGATTCCCACTTTCTATCCAAATCATAATCATCACCCAATTCATCCACTCGTCTTTCAATCGCTTCACTGAGCTTATGAATAAGCATTTGCTGAAATTCTTCAAAAGCAAGCAGTAGCTCTTCGTAATCTAATTTCAGCCGCGCTCTGTAGTCACTCAAACGACTCGATGTGTCCGTTTGATAAACATCTGTGATTCTTTCTAAGACACCTTTAATCGCAATCAGTCCGCTCAGTTTATTTTCCTGTTTTAAAGCTGACTCAACGCTTTGTAAATAACTGCTTGATTGTTTCTCTAATTTCAATTCAAGGCGGGCAATAGAATTTTCTAGCCAAGCCTCATAATCACCAGATGCGTGTAAATTTCGAGCAACTTGTTGCAATTTCTCAATAAAATCTAAATATCCATGCCCATCCGCAAGAGAAGCACGATTTTCAATATCAAAACGAGAGTCAAAACCAAATATTTTAATATCATGCATCACATGTTTATGATCGACTTTCTGAGCAACTGATGTTAGCCAAAGGCGTGCTTCATTCATGAGTTTTTTCTTGGAATCTTCAGATTCCAAGTGATCAATATGCGTGATGACAACAAGTAATTTGATAGTGGCACTCTCACTCAGGATCTTTATTAAAAATTCTTTTTCCGAATGCGTGCCAAATTTATCTGCCCTCATAACAAAAATGATGCAGTGGGCATGCTGTGCATCATCAAGCGTAATCTTCTCACGGAGTTGAAATGGATCATTCAACCCAGGTGTATCAACCATCACGGCACCTTTTTCTAAATAAGGAATCGGTAAACCCACAAAGACTTTTTGGATCAGAAGTGCACGACTCCCACCTGCTGTTAAATATTCAAACAGCTCTAGCGTAGAACCGATGGATTCAATTTTTTCACCCGGTTTAAAGTCAGCATGTTGAATAATATTTTCAAAATTATTCAATGCTCTTGCAATCATAGGATCATCTATTTTATTTTTAAAATACGCTCTCACCTTTTGAAGGTCATCCTCACAAATCCACTGCGCATGATAAACGGGTAAAGGACTGTGATAAATTTCAATGGATGACGCTGTAGTTGCAACACTTTCACCCGATGGACTAATTTCCCTACCAACCAACACGTTAAAAAGCGAACTTTTCCCATGCTTTACTTCGCCACAAATAACAATTCTAAATTTTCCTGGTTGAATCTGATTAGAAAAATCATTGGCTAAATTGATAAGTTCAACATCGTGTATTTCTTCTGCAAACATTTTACTGGCACATATTTTCTTATGTGCTTTTTCATTAAGAATGCCACGAAGCGTTCCTATTTCAGCCAGTCCAGTGCTACCTTTCCCTTTACCCCAAACTTTACCAATATTCTCAAAAACACCTTTAGCTGAACTTACAAACAAACCTTTCTCTAACATATCAAATAATGATGACCTTTCATGCGTAACAGAAAAAGCCTTACTTTTTTCTTGCAAAGCATCCATACGATCCCAAAACTCTAATGTTCTAATGCCCAATGAATCGATCATTCCTTTTATAAGCTGCAACACCCCAACCGATGATGTCAATATATTTGCAGCCTCTAATATCGTCACCAATGCATTCGCAATATCTTTTCTTCGGTCATTCGATAAATCACTTTTCTCAATGGATTTATGAAATTTTATACAGAGTTTAGGCGTGAGTTCAATGGGTGAAAGAATACCATAGAAAAATTTCAGACGGTTGATAGAATTTTGAATATATTCCTTATCTACACAGGTAACAATGGCATTTTCATAAGCCTTTATTTTAGCTATGGTTAATTCGCCGTCCTGATTTGCGATGGCTGATAAAATAATAAGAAGCAAATCACGATAGTCATCCACACCATCCACATCATTAAATTGCATTATAGTTGTTTCAATCGTCATCTCATCAGGAATATTAAGTTGAGGAAATGAAAATTCCTCTTTCGAATTTAAAAAAATACTCACCTTACCTCCAAGCTATACCTCAACCTTACAGTTTAAAGTTCATTAAAATTCGTATCGTCAATGCACTTTATCATAGCTGACAGAATGGAAGAGAAACCAGCAGCAATCGAGTCAAATTTCAGGACTGATCATCCAAAGGCATTTTTTTTTCTTTTTCCAATGCTTCTAAGGCACGCTTTCGCCCTTGTTCTTCCACAAAAAAAGTTAAGTTAGCAACCAACAATGAATAAAGCGCAATACCAAAAATCATGGTGAAGACGGCTACAATACGACCACTTGTTGTCATCGGATAAATATCCCCATAACCCACTGTTGTCAAGGTCACAAATGCCCACCACAAACCATCACTGATCGTCCCAAACTGCTCATTCACATCATGTTCAAGAAAGTAAACAGATGCTCCAAATACAAAGACAAAGCCAAAAACCAGCGTCATGGCAGCTGGAAAACTATCTTGTGATAAAACAATCAAATTTAATAAACGTTTTCGGTTGGCGCGAATCAACACGCCAACACGCAAAGCGGGTAGCAAACGCATCACCCTTAACGCACTAAAAATACGCAATAGAGGCGAGGCCAATAATACAATCAATACCAAATCAAGCCAATTCTTCTTTAAATATAATGGTCGATCTTCAGATATATTCCAACGCGTAGCAAATAATACAAAAAATAGAACCAATATGGCGGGGTCAGCCCAAGCGGGAGCTGCATGCCAAAAACCAACCGTAACCGCTACAACGGTACTAACAAACAACAAGCCATCTAAAATTCGCCCTAACCAACGATGTTGTGGCACAGGCATAAGCTAGTGATCGCTTGATTTATGACCAAAATAAAGCGCCAACGATACCAAGAAAATACCAGCACCCATATATAGAATATTAAGTGGATCATCAAAGGTGACGTGCAATACATTTTTAAAAAATGCCACAATCAAAATCATCAAAATCACTTTGCCCAAACGATCTTTCAAATCATCCAAGGATTCAATTTGCAATAATTTCCCAGCTGCGGGGTCATCACGGGCAAAATCAATTCTATCAATATGCAATTCATATACGCCCAAAGCAAAAATCAACAATACAATCGCCAGTAAAAAATCATCCACAGCCGTAATCACATGGCTCACCAAAATAATATGAAAATTTTCTACTTCATGACCTAGAACATGAACATCAATAAACTCCAATAAAAGACTCCACATATCTAAAGCGGATGAGATGAACAGTAAAGCCATACCAACAATACATGACCAGACAGCCAATAATGTTAAATAACGCGAATTCCAGAGAACTTTTTCAAACATTTTTTTCATAAAATAAACCTCCCTTTTTTTATCCCTATGATACTGTGATCGCATACAAGTTTTCTTCGTTTACCAACTTATTATCTATTTTACAATACACCGACGATTCCGCCAAAATCACCACAGCCTCATCCACACCCTCAAGTGCCAGCAATTTACATTCCAACTTTTTGGCTTGCGCTTCGCTTGTGATTGAAATTTTAAATGAACGTGCAGCAAGATAGGGAGGTTCTTGCATCGTTGCAGCAATCATCAGCCACACCGCAAACAAACCTGATATCACCCAAAAAACGACTGCATAATTTTGTAAAGCAGGGTGATAAATTAGACCACCCAAAACACCGCCCAAAAAAGCTCCAAAAAATTGACTGGTGTTAAACACGCCAATCGCCGTACCTTTCACACCCGCAGGTGCATATTTAGCCACCAGAGAGGGCAAGCTTGCTTCCAATGTGTTAAAACCTGTGAAAAACAGTACCAGTGCCATCGCAATCCACATCAATGATCCGTGTCCTATTGCCAACATCACACAAGCAACCACCAAAAGCGCGATAGATAACATAAACACTTGCTTCATCTTGCGTTTGGCTTCAGCAATAATCACCAGTGGAATCATCAAAACAAAAGATACTAGCATCACAGGAAAATAAAGTTTCCACTGTTCATTCAATGCCAAAAGTTGCAAGTGTTTATCTGCCAACACCATCGGCAAGACAACAAATAACGCCGTCAGAGAAGCATGTAAAATCATCACACCCGCATCCAAACGCAATAAATTCAAATCTTTTAAAATGCGTCCAAAACTACCTACACTCACTTCACTATCACTGTGATGCCCCGATTGTTTGACTTCTGGCACCACAAAGTACAACACCAGAATAGACAGTAATGCCAACACGCCAGTAAGCCAAAAAATACCATCGACACCTATCCAAGCATTAAGAATAGGTCCCAACGCCATTGAAATCGCAAACGAAATACCAATCGTGATACCAATCATCGACATTGCCTTGGTACGATGTTCATCACGGGTTAAATCTGCCACCAGTGCTGTAATGGCGGCAGCCACAGCACCTGAACCTTGAATCACACGCCCCAATAGCACACCCTCAATGGAGGTGGACATCGCAGCAATCATACTGCCTATCGCAAATAATATCATGCCCACAGCGATGACAGGCTTACGCCCAAAACGATCAGACATCATACCAAATGGAATTTGTAACAAAGCTTGCGTCAAACCATAAGCACCTAGGGCAATCCCCACCAATTCAGGGTGTTCTAAAGCCCCTTCCAAACCATGTGCATAGGTTGAAAAAACAGGCAGGATTAAAAACAACCCCAACATCCGCAGTCCAAAAATAGCCGCCAATGAAGCCGCGCCTTTTTTCTCATTTGCGTTCATTTCTGTTGAATATGTCATATTATTTGTTTACTCCGCTCCATTAAAATACTCAAAAAATGCAAACCATATATAGTCATGATGTATAAAGGTCACGTCACCCCCGAGTGCTTGTGTCGAGGGTCTATCATTAGATTCCCGATAAAGGATTTCGGGAATGACGCTGATTTTTAGTCAAGCGCGTAACATCAGTGACTTAAATGACTGCATCAATCAGTCCAATCACCCAAACCTTGGCGTAATACTGTGTATTCATCATCACATAAATCAACAATGGTGGTCGGTGTCACACCTCCCCAACCTGCATCCATCAAGACCACATGCAAATGTTTTAAGCCACACGCCATATTATCGGGATCCACCGCAACATCATCTTCTCCATGAAATTGCATGGATGTTGCCAGTAAAGGTTCTTTCAATTCTTCTAACAACATCGAACACACGGTATGTAATGGCATACGAATGCCAATATCTCGGCGTTTACCAAACACACGCTTGGGTAAGTGACTGCTAGCAGGCAATACAAATGTATAAGACCCTGGTAAATGACGCTTCAAGATTCGATGCGCTTGGTTATCCATACGCACATACTCTGCCGCTTGAGATAAATCGGACACCACCAATGACCACAAATGTTTTTGATCCAGTTGACGCAATTGACGCACTGTATTTTGTGTTTCCATTGCTTGTGGTAACATCATGATGGCATAGGTGGTTTCAGTCGGGACAACGGCAAATGCACCCTGTCGCAACATATCCACAGCCCGACGAATTTGACGAATTTGTGGGCGATCGGGGTGCATACGCAAATGTTCAAAGGTAGTTGCCATGGTTAAAGCCCCAACAAACCTTTCAAAGCACGGTTCACTTGTTCTTTTTGTTTTGGCGTTATGCCTTTATCGATGAATTTTTGCAGAGGTTTTTTATCCACTTTCTTTAAAAGCTTACCCAATTGTGGGTTTTTCTTTCCCAAACGCGCCGCTTCTTGCAATACATTGTCAGCTGTTATTTCAGGTTTGACGTTCAGCTCATCAAATGCACCATAAATATGTAAGGGTATGGCGATCCCATAGCGGTTTGAACTGCTATCACCTTGTCCAATCAATGAAGCAATCAATTTGGGGCGTGCATGATAATCCAGTGTCATATCAGGCAAGCTTACCATACCCTTACCTGACAATCTAAACAAAGGCGAAGCCATAAATAAGTCATTGTTTTTGATGATGCCCTGATGGGCTTGGAAACTTCCTTGCAACTGTGCAAAATCGGTACTCTGTGAAGGGTTGGCTGTGCCAAAGCTAGCGATATTTCGTAGGCCACCTGCAATATCAAAGCCTTTTACGCGACCATTAAGTAAAGACAATTGTGCTGTTCCTTCCAAGCCATGCTTGATGCTTTCTGGTAACAAGCCCACTGCACTAAAGTTGGTGTTTAACTTCATGGTGCCATCCAGCATATCTATATCCGCGACAGCTTTGAGTACAGGTAGAAGCTGCAAGCCTGTAACATTCAATGCTTCATTCCATTGCGCTGGATAGGTATTGATATTCAAGTGTGCCGTTTCAAGTACAGAACCTCCTGCCAGTTCAAACTGTAAAGGTTCCAAGGAAAATATGCCTTTTTGACCATTCAACACCGTATGTAAATGCGAAATATCCAAGCCTTGCACAAACAAATGTTCCATTTGAACTTGCAATGCCACACGCCATGCTTTTAAAAAACGCAAATCAGGTTCCACAGCTTGTTCAGGCTTCGCTACTGAGGCACTCTCTATCGCTTGACTGGACATATCGCTAGATGGTGTCGCATAAGCATCTTGCACAGGCACAACGGCTGACGCAGGTAACCAAGGCGCGAGATGTAAATTTTTACCAGCAATACGTAAACGAATATCAGGAGCTTTGGCAAAATCAATATCACCTGAAGCTTGAACGACTTCATCATTGAGTTCGCATTGCAGATCACGAATTTCTAAGTGACTCTTCGTACCTGCCAAGGAAGCACCTACTTTAATGCTCTGCCAAGCTTGTATATGACCCACATACATATCATGAAGAACAGGTACTAATTTGGCTAACCAGATCCGCTGTAAAGTATCACTTTGCAAACGAACTTGATAATTCAGTGACTTGGTTATGTCTTTGATCTTACCTTGTAGTTTTAAGACATGCTTATCATTGATTTGTAGTGAGACATCATGCACATCCAAGCTGTTGATATTGGGCATCTCCATTTTCCAATCCAATGCCAACTGCATGGATGCCAACAAACTCAATTGCCCCGCCAACAAACGTGCACCATCGGGACGCTGTTCCAATTGCATATCAAAACGCACCTTGGCGTGTTGAATATCGCCCAATGGTTCAGGAAGATCCGGTAACAAACTGGCCCAAGGGGCCAGTTGCAAACCAAAACTTTGTAGATGAAGTTGTATGGGCAAATGGTTGCTATCAATATCGGTTATATCACCCAAAGGACCAAACTGTGCATCCAATTTTACTTCATCTTGGTTGAGTTTCGCAGATAGGTGTGCCTGAATTGGGTGTTCCAATTGTACATCATCCAATTGCACATGAATCGCTGTCACCGAAAAATGCTGCTGTGTTTGTGCATCATTCCAAATCAAAGAACCATTGTTCAAAATCATCGCATCAGCGGTCAATCCTGCCAACATGGGGGAGGCTTTCTTTTGATCGCTCGTTGGCACAATAGAGGTTTGTTGTGTTGTTGAAGAAGCCACAGAAGCTCTTGCATGAGAAGCAACTGCGGGCTGAGCCGTCAAATCATCCCAGTTATTTTGACCTTGAGCATTTCTCTCCAGAAAAACATGTGGATCTTGCAAAATAAAACGTTTTATTTCGATGCTCTTATGCAACAACGGCAGGAGTGATATTTGTATATCAAGCTTATTGACCTGTAAAAAATCTTGTTTTGAAAACCCTTCTCTGTTTTCCAGCCTCACATCACTTAAAGTGATACCCACCCAAGGAAACAAGGAAGCATCCAAATGCCCAATATGTAGATTTCGCCCCGTGGCATCACTGACTTCATGCTCAATTTTTTGTCGATAATCTTCCACATTCAAGAAAAAAGGGGTTGCCAGCAAAGCCAATACCAACAGTGTCAGAATGCTTAAGCTATATTTTATGATACGTTTCATGCTTGCCCCTTTATACCTTGTTCATTTGGGAAATAATCCAACAGCGCATCAAATGTTTGCACCACAGCTTGCGCCCCTTCATCCAACAAGATTTGTCCACTTTCCATACCAAAAGCCACGCCCACTGAACGAATACCCGCAGATTTTGCCATACGTATATCAAAATGTGCATCGCCAACCAAGCTTGTGTGTGCTGCATCCACACCCAGTTCCTGCATACATTCTTCTGCCATAGCTGGATGCGGTTTAGACGGGCAACAATCAGCAGTGCGCCAGGCCAAGATATAATCTTGCAAAGGGAAACGTTCAAATACACGCATCAAACCTGCTTTAGATTTCCCAGTGACAATGCCCATCCAATACCCACGTTGTTTTAAAACATCCAATGTTTCCAATACACGGGGGTATAACACAATGTCCGATTCTCCTGCCCAATAATGTTCACGATAAGCTTGTGCCAAGGCTTGTATATCGACATCCGCCAAGCTCACCTCTGATTGTCGTTGCAACAATCCTTCAAGCACACCATCCAAGGACATACCCAAGCCTTGCAAGATCTCACTGTGAGATGGTGCGGTAAGCTTCATATCTGTAAAAGCTCCCCGAATGGCATGTACAATCAGGCTGTTGGAGTCGGTTAAGGTGCCATCACAATCAAATAAAATAAGCGAGCGCATGAAGAAATCCCCTAATTTTGTGTCGGGATAGTAAGAAGAGATGTTTTAAGGTCAAATAGCATGCAATGACAAAGCATCATGCTCAACAAGATTGGTTGACTCTAGACTATTAAACTTGGTTCATCAGGAAAATGCGTCCGCCCGATTTTCCTGATGAACCCAAACAAGGGAAAAGTCATGCCTTAAAAACAGGGAATAGCCCAGACACTGGATAAATACCCATGTTATTATATTGGTTATTCCGTTGTGGCGAAATAATGACTAGTTGAAAAGTCAAAAATGTTTTTTTTGACTTCAAATCAATTGGCATAAATTTCCATGTCGGATTTTGGGCTATGTGACTGACTTGAATTCAGGTAATATTTAAACTAAGCTCGCCGAGGGCTAGAGGGCTTACATGGGAAGCAATGCAAAGTTCAATGAAGACTCACGGGTAAAAATTCCAACGATTCTGCACCTAACGCGATTAGGCTATGAATACCTTTCTCTAAAGAATGCAACTTGGAACCCCGATACAAATATATTTCCTGATATTTTCCGTGCGAGCATAGCTAGGATAAACCCTAGCCTTTCAAATGATGATATTGACCGTTTGGTGCTTGAAACTTCATTGCTGTTGGATAATGAAGATTTAGGCAAATCTTTTTATGAGCGGTTAACTGAGAAATCGGGCGTAAAATTAATAGATTTTGAAAACTTTGATCATAACGCCTTCCATGTTGTCACAGAGCTGACCTATAAGAATGGTGATGATGAATTCCGACCAGACATCATTCTTCTGATCAATGGCATGCCACTGGTATTCATTGAAGTTAAAAAACCAAACAATCAAAAAGGTGTATTGGCTGAGCGAGAACGCATCAGCACACGCTTTCAAAACAAAAAATTCCGTCGCTTTGTCAATATCACGCAACTTATGGTCTTTTCAAATAATATGGAATATGACGATAACTTCCCAGAACCGATTGAAGGTGCATTCTATGCTTCACCTTCATATCACAAACCCATATTCAATTACTTCCGAGAAGAGGAAGCTTTAGACCTTGATAGCTTATTGAAACCAGAAGATAAAGCAGTTGAAAATTTTGTATTAAAAGATACAAACCTAGCGGGCATTAAAGGTAGCCCAGAGTTTTTGACGAACAAGAACCCTGATTCACCAACCAATCGTATTTGCACATCTCTTTTCAGCCGTGAGCGTTTATCTTTTATTCTCCAATATTCGATTGCTTATGTAAATGAGACCAGTGGACTACAAAAGCATATTATGCGCTACCCACAAATCTTTGCGACCAAGGCGATTGAGAAAACGCTAAATGCAGGTGTGCGTAAGGGCATTGTTTGGCATACCCAAGGCAGCGGCAAAACTGCACTCGCCTATTACAATGTGAAGCACCTTACAGATTACTTTCAAAAGCAATCGGTAATCCCTAAATTTTATTTCATCGTTGATCGGCTTGATTTGCTTAAACAGGCACATCGGGAGTTTACCAGCCGAGGTTTAATCGTTCATACTGTAAGTTCGCGTGATGATTTTGCGAAAGATATTAAATCCACAAGCGTCATTCATAACAACTCAGGGAAGCTTGAAATTA
>JAUZQO010000065.1 GCA_030950925.1 Mariprofundaceae bacterium | reverse complement strand
CAAGCCATACATCCAGTTCTGTCATTCCCAAACCTTTCAAACGATGACGTAAACGCCGAATCATCCATTCTATGCTCATATCCTGTGCCATATTTATGATTGGCGATTCAGTAACATACGTTTGATATGATTGATTGCCTTGGTTGGATTGAGTTCTTTGGGACATGCTTCCATGCAATTCATAATTTGATGGCAGCGGTATAGCTTAAAGGCATCTTCCAACTGGTCTAAGCGTTCGCCTGCTGCCTCATCCCTTGAATCTTTAAGCCAGCGATCGGCTTGCAATAACACCGCAGGCCCCATAAAACGATCACCATTCCACCACCATGATGGGCATGACGTGGTACAGCAACCGCACATAATACATTCATAAGCACCATCCAATTCAGCTCTCTCCTCGGGGCTTTGCAAGCGCTCATGTTCAGGGGTTGGTGTATAAGCTTGTAACCATGGTTTAATTTGACGATATTGATCAAAAAAATGGGTTGTATCTACCACCAAATCACGAATGACGTTCATACTGGGTAAAGGACGTAATTGAATGGGTTGTTTTAAGCCTTCCACAGGTGTGATACATGCCAACCCGTTGACACCGTTGATATTCATACCATCAGAACCACATACGCCTTCACCACAAGAACGCCGAAAGGTTAATGTTCCATCCAAGTTCCATTTGATATCATTCAACGCATCCAACAGTTTCATGCCTTTTTTAGACATGGCTACTTCATAATGCTGCATATAAGGCTTGCTATCATTCTCAGGATTAAACCTATAAATATTTAGTTGAATAGTCATCTCAATATACCCGCTTTTTGGGTGGAAATGATGCTACCGTCATCGGTTGCATCCGAACAGGCTTATAATGGAGGGTAACAGAATCATCTTTGATACTTGCTAAGGTGTGTTTTAACCAATGGGTATCATCACGTTCTGGGTAATCATCCCTCGCGTGCGCCCCTCTTGATTCTTGCCGCGCCAATGCACCCGCTGCTGTCACCCGTGCCAAAGCCATGAGGTTTTCCAGTTCAAGTGCTTCAATCAATTCTGAATTAAATATACGATTACGGTCGGTAATCTTTAAGTTACTCATGTTCTGAACCAATGCTTCCAACTTTTGCACGCCTTCAGACATCACATCATGGGTTCGATAGACACTAAAATAAGTTTGCATCACTTTTTGCATGTCAGCGCGCAGTACCGAAATTTTTATGCTTTCAGAAGCATCCTTTTGCTTTAACCAACGGTTGACGCGTGCTACACCATCTTGCCAACAATTTGCATCAATTTGAGGGTGGTAAGGTTGCTGTTTTAAGTGTTCAATGACTTGATTTCCACATGCTCGACCAAATACAATAATTTCAAGCAAGGAATTTCCACCTAAGCGATTCGCTCCATGTACAGAGACACACGCACCCTCACCAATCGCATATAAGCCACGCACAACGACCTCATGGTTTCCATCGTTGCTATCAATCACCTCACCAAAACGATTGGTGGGGACACCGCCCATGGTATAATGGGTGGTGGGCTGCACAGGAATGGATTCTTTGGTACAATCCACGCCTGCAAAACGTAACGCCAGTTCATGAATATTGGGTAATTTTTCTAAAATAAGTTCTGCACCCAAATGATCCACTTTTAATAAGACATAATCTTTATTTGAACCGCAACCACGCCCTTCCTTAATCTCAATGGTAATCGCGCGAGAGACCACATCACGGCTTGCCAAGTCTTTGGCTGTTGGTGCATAACGCTCCATAAACCGCTCACCTTCAGCATTGATTAAATAGCCACCTTCGCCACGCACAGCTTCCGTAATCAAAGGGCCAACATGGGCAATACCAGTTGGGTGAAACTGAAAAAATTCCATATCTTCTACGGGTAAACCTGCATCCAAAGTCAATGCACCACCATCACCCGTACAAATATGAGCATTGGTTGTGGTTTGAAAAATACGACCTGCGCCACCTGTTGCCAAAATCACGGCTTTGGCTTGAAATAAATGATAGCCACCTTGGGCAATATCCCATGCCATCACCCCCTGACATTCCCCTTCCCCCATGATTAAATCAAGCGCAAAAAATTCCTCATAAAAATGTGTCCCAACCTTTAAGTTTTGCTGATACATGGTATGTAAGATGGCATGCCCTGTCCGGTCGGCGGCTGCACAGGTTCGAGAAGCCTGCCCTCCCTCGCCCAGTTCCCGTGATTGCCCACCAAAAGGGCGTTGATAAATTTTACCATTATCCAAGCGTGAAAAAGGTACACCTTGATGCTCCAACTCTTTGACCAATTGTGGTGCAGCACGACACATATATTCAATGGCATCCTGATCGCCCAAGTAATCCGAACCTTTGATGGTGTCATACATATGCCAATGCCAGTGATCCGAAGTCACATTGCCCAAAGCTGCATTCATGCCGCCTTGCGCTGCCACCGTGTGCGAACGTGTAGGTAATACCTTGGTGACCACTGCCACGCGATAGCCTTCTTCGGCAAGCTGCAAGGCGCAACGCAAGCCAGCACCACCTGCACCAACAATAACCACATCATGAAAATGATGCTCCACTTGATCTGTTGATAAATAACCCATATCAGCCTCCCCAAGCCCAAATCAACGATAACCACCATATCGCAAACAGCCCCATACCCACCATGACCATACCCATCAGTAATACCCGTATACCTCTATGAACGTAATCTTCAATCATCACTTTCAGTCCAATATAGGCGTGTATGGTGAGTGCTAAAATCAACAGTGTATGTGCAATTCTTACCGCCAACGAATCCAATAATGCGAACAATGCTTGTTGACTCAATGAATCCAAAGCAACGGTCCACAACAAAACAAACACCCAAGGCAACAATAAAGCTAAAATGACCGCGCTGACACGTTGCAAATACCAATCGGACAAACCCGAATGGGCAGAACCCAAATCTTTTGTATATTTCACCATAGTAACACCCCAAATGCCACGCCTGCCACAACAGCCAAGCCCAATACCATACGCGCAGAACCTCTCATGATGTTACGAGACTCTCCCCACCCTGCATCTAAGCAAAGAAAACGAATACCATTACAAAAATGATAAACCATTGCAACAGACACCAACCACAAACTCATTTTCCCCAAGGCTGAATGCAGAAAGGCAAGCGATTGTTGAAATTCTTCTGGTGATCCTGTCATGCCATGTAAAAGCCACAGATAAAATGGCACAAAAAGAATCAGTAGTACACCCGACATGCGGTGGGCAATACTTGCCACCATGCCAGGTAGCCAACGGTAGATGGACAATCGCGGTGATAAAGGTCGTTCATGTGTTGTCATATTGTTTACTCCTCCACATCCATATTATAATTTATGACGTAAAATACAGCAAAATATAAAAGGCAACGCTCACCTTTTCCCAAGAGCAATTCAAATGCTATAACAACACTTCCATCTATCCATCTTCTAGTTATGCTGCGCCGCGATGTCATCACTACACTTTGAAATACTTTCCCAAGACTCAGAAGGTCATGCACGGCGCGGTCGTATCCAGCTTCCACATGGCATGGTGGAAACACCTGTGTTTATGCCTGTCGGCACACAAGCAACCGTCAAAAGCCTCACCCCTGCGGACTTAGAGGATGACATCCAAGCCAGTATTATTTTGGGCAATACCTATCATCTTATGTTACGCCCTGGTGCTGATATAGTGGAAAAATTGGGCGGTCTGCACAAATTTATGGCTTGGAATCGCCCTATTTTAACCGATTCAGGTGGTTTTCAAGTTTGGTCTTTGGGTGATTTACGTAAGATTGAAGAAAACGGTGTGCGTTTTCGCTCACATATTGACGGTTCTTCATGGTTTTTAGGTCCCAAAGAAAGCATGGCTATTCAACATCAACTTGGCAGTGATATTGTCATGGCATTTGATGAATGTACCCCTTACCCAGCCACGTATGAAGAAGCACGTAAATCCATGCAAATGTCCATGCGTTGGGCAGAACAGTGCCGTGAATATTTACCCGTCAATGATAAGCAGGCACTGTTTGGTATTGTTCAAGGTGGCATGTATGCCGATTTACGGCGTGAAAGTTTGCATGCCATTGCTGATATGGATTTTGAAGGCATAGCACTGGGTGGTTTATCTGTCGGCGAACCCAAAGAAGAGATGATGGCAACCTTGGATGCACTTGCCCCTTATTTACCGAAAGATAAACCGCATTATGTCATGGGGGTTGGCACACCCGATGATTTGATTGAAGGTATTGATCGTGGTATTGATATGTTTGACTGTGTCATGCCAAGCCGCAACGCACGCAATGGCACCTTGTTTACGGATCATGGTAAAATCAATATCAAGAACCTCAAACATCAAACCGATCCAAGCCCCATCATGGAAGGATGCACCTGTTATACTTGCCAGAACTTCTCTCGGGCTTATTTGCGCCACTTATATATGGCCAAAGAGCTTTTAAGTGCGCGCTTGAATACTTTGCACAACCTCCACTACTATTGCGATTTGATGCAACGTGCGCGTGATGCACTTGAAGCTGGACGTTGGGCAAGTTTTCGCGATAGTTTTTTAAGCACATACCGTCACAACCCATAATTTTACGTTTGACCTATATAAAAAAGGAGTTTTAATACCCATATGAGCCATATTTTTCGTTCTTCTTCCATCACCATTGCTGCATCTTTACTTGTGAGTACCCCAGCTTGGGCCGCTGATGGCGCACCAAGTAGCGGTTTCACTCAACTTGTCCCTCTGATCATCATCATGGTCATTTTTTACTTCTTGTTAATTCGTCCACAACAAAAACGCGCCAAAGAACATCGCAACATGGTCGCAGCCTTGAAAAAAGGCGATAAGGTTCTCACCAACGGTGGAATTTACGGCACAGTGATGGATGTGAAGGAAGGCTTTTTGAAAGTTGAAATTGCCGACAATGTTCGCATCAAAATTCAACGCGAAGCTGTTGCTGCTCTCTCTGACTAAGCACATACCCTCCACTCTCTCATTCATTTAAGGTATCTCATTATGCACGCATATCCACGCTGGAAAATCTGGCTTATCCTCATCACCCTTGTCCTCTCGGTCATGGCATCTTTGCCCAATGTCACATCAGTTCCCTCATGGTGGCCCTCATCATTGAGCAAACCCATGAACCTTGGTTTGGATTTAAAAGGTGGCATTCATTTGGTTGTGGATGTGGATGTGGATGTGGCGGTTGCACACAATGTTGAAGAAGAAGTTTCAACCGTACGCAGTATTTTACGTCAACATAAAATGCGTTATAAGAAACTGGATGCCAAAGGCAACAGTATTTTACTGACCTTAAAAAACAGTAGTGATAACGATAAAGCACTGGCATTACTAAAGGATGCTTTACCCAAATACAGTGTTGAAGGTCAAGGTAGTTCATTTGTTTTCACCGTCACTGACGCTGAAGCCAAAGAAATTAAACACAATGCTGTCGAACAATCCATTGAAGTGATTCGCCAACGGATTGATGCCTTGGGAACCACTGAACCTGTGATTGCACGTCAAGGTGAACGTCGTATTTTGGTTGAAATACCAGGTTTCAATGATAGCGCTGCGGCCAAAGCCTTGATTGGTCGCACGGCCGTACTTGAGTTCAAACTTGTCGATGAAAAAGGTGATTTGGATAAAGCCTTACAAGGCGATATACCACCTGGCGACATCATTGTTTATGGTAAGGAAGAAACAAGGAACGGTAAGCCATTCAAGCAACCTTATCTTTTGAAAAAACGCACAGAACTTTCAGGTTCATTGGTCGCCGACGCCCGTGTGTCCATTGACTCACGTTACAATGAACATGCTGTAACACTTAAATTCAACAGCAAAGGCGCGCGCACATTTGATAAACTCACCAAAGCTCATGTCGGTGAACGTTTTGCCATTATTTTGGAGGGCGAAGTCAATTCAGCACCTGTGATTCGTGAACGTATCTCGGGGGGATCTGCTCAAATCACGGGTAGCTTTACAGCGAGCGAAGCTCATAACTTAGCCATTGTGTTACGTGCAGGCGCACTACCTGCACCCGTCAAAATTGTTGAAGAACGCTCGATTGGTCCCAGTTTGGGGCAAGACTCCATCGATGAAGGTTTTAATTCCATCATCATCGGTTCAATTCTGGTGCTTGTTTTCATGTTGATTTATTACAAACTGTTTGGTTTGGTCGCCAATATTGCATTGATTTTCAATATGTTATTGATTGTGGCTGTGATGAGTATGATTGGCGCAACCCTGACTTTACCCGGTATGGCAGGGATTGTGTTAACCATCGGTATGGCAGTGGATGCCAATGTACTTATTTTTGAACGTATTCGAGAAGAGCTCAACATTGGAAAAACACCTTTGGCAGCCATTGATAGTGGTTATGCCAAAGCATTCTCTACCATTGTTGATGCCAATATCACCACCTTGATTGCCGCCATTGTCTTATTCCAATTTGGTACAGGCCCTGTGAAAGGCTTCGCGGTGACTTTATCCGTGGGTATTATCGCTTCGATGTTTACCGCCATCATGGTCACCCGCGCCATTATTACGCTTACCACTGAAAACCGTGGTCGCATTAAAAAATTAAGTATTTAGGATATTTCATGCAACTCATTAACCCTAACTCCAAGATTGATTTTTTAGGAAAACGCAAAATTGCCTTAGGTATTTCGGCAGTGATGCTGCTCATTTCGTTAATAGCCTTGGTTCCCAACATTCGTGGACTTAACTTTGGTATCGACTTCACGGGCGGTACTTTGGTTGAAGTGCAATTCAAACAAGCCCCTCATATTGCAGATATTCGTGAAGCCATTACACCTGCGGGCTATGGTCATGCTATTATTCAAACCTTTGGCGCACCGGAAGAAATCCTGATTCGCGTGCAAAACAAGGGAAACAATGATGCTTCCTCAGTCAGCACTGCTATTTTGTCATCATTGAAAAATAAATTCGGTGATCAACAAATGGACATGCGTCGTGTTGAATTTGTCGGGCCGCAGGTGGGTGAAGAGTTAACAAAAGCTGGCATCAGTGCCGTGGGTATTGCGATGTTGGCGATTCTTGTTTACGTCACATTTCGTTTTGAACTACGTTTTGCACTGGGAGCTGATGCAGCCTTATTGCATGATGTATTGATTGTTTTGGGTGTATTTGCTTTGCTTGGTAAAGAGTTTTCACTGCCTGTTGTGGCTGCGATTCTTGCTGTCATTGGTTATTCATTGAATGATACCATTGTCGTGTTTGACCGTATTCGCGAAAATTTAGCGGCCAACAATAAACTCAAGAACCCACTGAATGAAGTGGATGTTTGCAACGCATCGGTCAACCAAACGCTTTCTCGTACCTTGATGACTTCATTCACCACCCTATTGGTGGTATTTGCTCTATTCTTTTTGGGCGGTGAAGTGATTCATGGTTTTGCCTTTGCATTGCTTGTCGGTATTGGTGTCGGCACTTATTCATCCATCTTTATCGCCAGCCCTATCATGTTAAGCCTTGCTGGGCGCTTCGGAAGTTCTGATGAGGAGTTGGCTGAAATGGACGCAAGGCCTTAAAGCGATGTTTGGCGGTGTAGGTACCACATTTCACTTGGATGTTTCCCCTGATGTGCAAACAGGTACCCCACTGCTACGGGGCTATGGCGATGATTATTTAGAAATTGCTCAAACACGCTACAAACAAGGCTTAAGCCTCCACCAAGGAATCATTCTTTCCCCTTGGGGGCCCGATGAAGTCCGCCAACTGGAAGTCATGCACCTTCAGCATATTTTAGAAAAACCGCCCGAAGTTTTAATTATAGGTACTGGGCGACGCACGATTTTCCCCAATGGAGAAGTGCTTGAGCAACTGACTGATACCCACATGGGTTTTGAATGTATGGATTCGCGAGCTGCTGCACGCACCTACAATATTCTCATTGGTGAGGGAAGAAAAACTTCTGTGGTGTTTTTCTTACCCAATGTGCGTCGTTAATGTCTCAGCTTCATTGACATCAAAGTCTTATTTTCTACTTCATGTATCATCACACTTCTCAACGCGGCTACACATAAGGAATCTTAACTATGGATACAATCATTGGTATTGATATTGGTTTTGGCTTCACAAAAGCAACAGATGGCAAAAAATTTCAAGTATTCAAGTCCATTTATGGCGAAGCCATTGATTTTCAATTTAAAGAATCATTGTTAAAAAACAATCAAGAGCAGGATGAGCATATCCATATTGATGTCGATGGCACATCTTATTTTGTTGGTGAACTAGCTGAACGTCAAAGTGCCAATCGTCAATTTACTTTAGAACAAACACAGTTCATTTCATCGGCAACCAAAACCTTAGCTTTGGCCGCGATTTCTCGTTTTGTTAGCAAAGAGAGCGAATCCTTTAAGGTTGTCGTCGGTTTACCGATTGGTCATTACCGTCAATATAAAGATGAAGTGCGTAAAATTTTACGTCAATCCCATCAAATCAGCGTCACAAATCAACAGGGTATCAATCAAGAAACTTTAATTGGTATTTCTGATGTCAAAGTGATTCCTCAACCCATTGGAACGGTGATGGATCGCTTGCTGGATGATGTGGGTAAACCCAGCGATATGCGTTTTGCATCTGAAAAGATTGGTATCATTGATGTGGGATTTAGTACCAGTGATTACACTATTTCTGATAAGGCGCGTTATTCTGAACGCGGGAGTTTGACCACACAAAATGGTATTTCCAAAGCTTTTGAGGTTATCTCTAGCAAACTAAAAGATAGTTGCGGCATTAACATTGAGTTATATCGCCTCTTTGAAGCCATTGAAACAGGTAGTATAAAAATCCGTGGTAAGGGTTATGACTTACGTAAAATAACCCAAATCGCATTTCAACAACTGGCTGCCAATATTGCCTCCGATGCCAACCGTATTTGGAGTGATGATTGGGATATGGATGCCATTATGATTACAGGTGGTGGCGGAGCTGTACTCGCCCCTTATCTACAACCCTTATTGGAAGGTGTGATTATTCCGATTGAACAAGATTTGGATTACCGCTTACACAATGTGCGCGGTTACAACAAATACGGTCGCAATATTTGGCCTCAACGCAAAGCTCCTACGGAAAGTTAAACATGCCACATTATGAATTAAGCATTGAAACACACTTCTCAGCTGCCCATCAACTGCGTGACTACCCTGGTGATTGCGCCCGTTTACATGGGCATAACTGGCATGTAAAACTTTTTGTTAGCTGCCAAGATCTGGATGACCTAGGATTGGGTATTGATTATAAAACCATGAAAACCCAGATCAAAGAAGCATTGGAAAAATGGGATCACTACAACCTCAATGACATTGCTCCCTTTGATAGGATCAACCCCAGCAGTGAAAATGTAGCACGTCTTCTTTTTGAAGAAATGTGTGAGCGTTTGAACAACGAACGTCTGCATGTCTCACGCGTGTCCATTTCAGAAACATGCACTGCCAAAGTGAGTTATTGGGCTTAATTCATTCGATGGGTTCATTGACCACAAATAAACTCACCATGCTGAGCATTCTCACATCCATCATTTCCCTCTTGCTGGTGAGCTTGGTGATTTGGGTGTTTTTATCCACACAAGAACAAGTACAACAGTTACAAATGAAGCTAAAAAACATGCAAAAAACCTTGGATGATGCAGAAGGTCTTCCGCCTGAAATGACGCAAATGCGCGAACACATTCAGAGATTGGAAGAAAAATTTCATAAATTTGAAGGTAACAAAGAAACAAACACTATCCAACAATCCCACATCAAAATGATTACACCCGATAGCCCGATCCAAACCATGAAACAAAAGCCTAACATAAAATCCGCTCCCAAACCCATGCCTGCCCACAAGTGGCTTGTGGTCATCGCCTCTTTTGACAGCTTAAAAAAAGCAAAAAATGCGCAACAAGGCAAAAAAATAGCCGCACTTCATAGCAGCATCACCATGGTTAGACTCAAACATGGCACATGGTATCGTATTGTTCGATCTGGCTTTATCAATAAGGCTTCAGCTATAGCCTATGCCAAACAAATCAAAAACTTGGGATTCAAAGATGCTTGGGTTCAACACCGTCCTTAAACACGCAATCTGATTGATACCCCCATTTATATTTTATACCGAGGAATATTATGTCATCACAAAACATTCAACAATCTCAAAACAATTTTGAGCAAGCACAAAAACTATTACCTGGTGGCGTGAATTCGCCCGTTCGTGCTTTTAAAGGTGTGGGTGGAACACCGCGCTTCTTTGATCATGCCAAAGGCGCGTATGTTACCGATGTCGATGGTAACATCTATATTGATTATGTGGGTTCTTGGGGTCCCATGATTTTAGGGCATGCCCACGATGCAGTGATTCAAGGTATTCAAGAAACTGCTGAAAAAGGCGTATCCTTTGGCGCACCTTGCAAGCTTGAAATTGATTTGGCACAAATGGTCATTGATATGGTGCCAAGCATTGATGTGATTCGTTTTGTAAGCTCAGGATCTGAAGCCACCATGAGTGCTTTACGTTTGGCACGTGGTTTTACAGGACGCGATAAATTCATCAAATTTGATGGTGGTTATCATGGTCATGCCGATGGTTTTTTGGTGAAAGCAGGTTCAGGTGCTGCCACCTTTGGTGAACCTGATTCTGCGGGTGTGCCTGCCGATTATGCGAAATTAACCCTGACAGCCCCATTTAATGATATTGAAGCTGTAAAAAATCTGTTTACACAAAATAAAGGTGAAATATCCTGCATCATTGTAGAGCCTATTCCTGGTAATACAGGTGTGATGGATTTGTATTCCAATGGTTTCTTACAATTTTTACGCGATATTTGCAGCCAAGAAGGCGCTTTGCTGATTTTTGATGAAGTCATGTCTGGTTTCCGTGTATCTTCAGGTGGCGCACAAAAACGCTTTGGTATTACCCCAGATTTAACCTGTTTGGGTAAAATCATTGGCGGCGGTTTACCTGTTGGGGCTTATGGCGGTCGCGAAGAAATCATGCGTAAAATTTCCCCCGATGGACCTGTGTACCAAGCAGGCACGCTATCTGGCAACCCACTGGCCATGCGAGCAGGCATTGAAACATTGTCTCGCTTACAAGATGAAGATTTTTATGTCGCACTTGAAAGCAAATCCAAACGCTTGTTTGAAGGTTTACTCACAGGCTGTAAAGCTGCTGGTGTACCTGCAACGGGCAACCGTTTTGGCTCGATGTTTACCATATTTTTTACAGAATTGGAGCAAGTGACTTGTGGCTCGGATGTTTCAGAGCATTGCGATTTGGCATTTTTCGGTAAATTCTTCAATGAAATGTTGGATGAAGGCGTGTATCTCGCACCATCGCAATATGAAGCGGCATTTGTTTCAGGGGCACACACTGATAAAGATATTGATAACACCATTGCTGCGGCGGAGCGTGTACTTGCAAGGCTAACCACGTGAGTCTCATCGAATCCATTGCTTTCAACGATGCAAGTCTCGTGCCTGCTATCGCACAAGATGCCAAGTCAGGGCGAGTACTGATGATGGCATGGATGAATAAAGAAGCTGTGTTGCAAACATTAGACACGGGTTATGCCCACTACTATTCTCGCTCACGTCAGAAACAATGGAAAAAAGGCGAATCCAGTGGTCATGTGCAAAAAGTGTTGGATATATACCTTGATTGCGATGGTGATACGATTCTACTAAAAATCGAGCAGAAAGGTCCTGCCTGCCATACCAACCGTGAATCTTGTTTTTACAAACAAAAACAAGGTGATGATTGGATCACCATTGAGGAGCCAATAATAGCATGAGTCATAATATCCTAACAAAACTCGCAACGATTCTTGAAGCGCGTAAAAGTGAATCCGCCGATACATCTTATGTGGCTTCGCTTTATGCTAAGCCTGATAAAATGCTAGAAAAAATTGGGGAAGAAGCGATTGAAACCATCATCGCAGCTAAGAATGATGACAAAGATCAAATCATTTATGAAACGGCCGACCTTTGGTTTCACAGCATGGTCATGCTAGCGCAAAAAGGTTTATCACCTGATGATGTATTGAATGAACTGGCTCGACGCTTTGGTATGTCAGGGCATGATGAAAAGTCTTCACGCAATAAATAACGTAACATTTCAATGATATACACGATAAAAAAAACTTATCAATATTTTTTAAAGTGGATGATCGTTACCAAAAAACTAGAATAAAGGGGTAAGTTATGAGCGAAATTAATTATGGACCATTACAACAACTCATCGGCACTTGGAAAGGTGACAAAGGTACAGATATTGCCCCTGAACCCAACGGTGAAGAAAACAACCCCTACTTTGAAACCATCACCTTTGAAGCCATTGGTGATGTGAGTAATGCAGAAGCGCAAACACTGGCAGTATTACATTATACACAAATTGTGCAGCGATCAGAAAGCGGTGATGTATTCCACCACCAATCGGGCTATTGGTCTTGGGACTCTATCACGGGTGTGGTGACCCACTCATTCACCATCCCGCGCGGGGTTGGTGTGGTGGCATGCGGTAAAGTATTGGATGATGAAAGTTTGCCTGATGCGACAGTGATGCAAGTGTCTGCCGAAGATACTGGCTTTGATGGCGGCATTGCCCAAACATCATTTATGCAGAAAAAAGCGAACACCACAGCATTTAGTCAAATACTGACCATTCAAGGTGATTCACTTAAATATCAACAAACCATGATGCTCGATATTTACAGTAAAACCTTTGAGCATACTGATAGCAATACCCTCGTTCGCCAGCCTTAAGTTTTATTATTTAGCATGCTCACTCCCCAAATGAGAAAAATTATGCTTGTCATGATACAAATATGAACACCACTATCATGCAACCCAAAGAAGATATTTTAAAAAAAATTATCGCTAAGCTTCAATCTGATATTGATATCTCTGCTCAAGCCGTAGCAATGGCGCGTGACACAGCAACCCATCAGGACTGTTTGGGCTCTAGCAAATATGAAACAATGGGACTGGAGGCTTCTTATTTGGCGCAAGGTCAAGGCACTCGGCTTTTGGAGCTTGAACGTTCTCTGGCTTATTTCAAACAGATTCACCTTCATCTATTCACTGTTATTAGCCTAAACACCTATATCATACTCCACGATGATGATGGAAGTGTAAAACACTTTTGGCTGACAGCCGATGCAGGTGGATTAAAAATATCATATAACAAGAAAATCATCACGCTCATTACATCCAAATCGCCGCTTGGCTGTCAGTTGCTTGGAAAAAATGTAGGGGATATATGTGAACTACGTATAGACAAGCAGTGCCATAACTATGAAGTTGTATCCGTCCTATAGAGAAAAAATGTTATATTTTCGCTGCCGAGTATGCATGGAGAACCCCACAACCTAAGACTTATCATCACACTCTTCTTTCAAGATCTGTTTAATTTTATGTTTGGCAGCTTGCGAAAGGCGAGTACTTCCAGATTCATCGGAATGGCGAATATATGAGAAAATATCATGCATCACGCCAATATTATTCGCATAACTACGACATAAAGAACACATACTTAAGTGAATTTTTACTTCAATTCGCTCAATCCACGATAGCTTCCGATCAAAAGCATCGGATACCAAGTGACTGATTTTATCACATCCCTTTTTCACGTCGATGCCCCTCCAAACCAATGTTTTTGTAAGCATGCTTGTAACGAAAGTCGCGCACGATACATCAGAACATGAAGATTGGTCGATGTAACATCGCACGCCTTACAGACTGTCTCAGTATCCTCATCTGCAAGTTCTCGCAACTCAAAAACACGACGTTGTTTCTCAGGTAAGCGACTCAAACACTCTTTCAATACCAAACGGAATTTCAAATCATCACAACACTGTTCGGGGTTATCATGCCATGTTCGGGGGTTGGTTTGCCATTCGCCTGATTCTGAAAAAAACTGGGAACTGGGATCATTTTCTAAGGCATCACTGATTTTTCGCTGGCGAATATCTTTGCGAATATGATCAATAATTTTATGTTTTAAGATACTGACCAGCCATGTGCGCAATGTAGAATCACCCTTAAAGCGTGATTTTCCACGCCATCCTGCCAACAGTGCCTCTTGCACCATATCCGCAGCCAATTCATCATCATGCACTTTAGAAAGAGCAAAGCGATACAAATAATCACCATGCTCATTCAGCCATGCATCTGCGTTCATTACTTCTGTCATGCTTTAACCCCCATGAATCGCTGCGACTTGTTCATCCGACCAAGCCCATGCCAATGTATGAAATCCCATCAAATCTTCCACGCGCAACGCACGATATTGGGTACTCAGTGCCAACACATCATCCCACTCACCACGTTCCAAAGCATACAACACTTTTAATTTGTAGGACATACTCGCATCATCCCTCAACAAAGCCTTACGAACTTCATGCGGCAATGCCATGCCTTCAATCGCTTTTTCCATCGGCTGATCAAGTAAAGCATCCAACACAGAGAACATACCCAGCAGAAAATCATCGCCTGTTTCATCTTCTTTCAAATGTTTGGCGATACTTTCCAGTAAATAGCCGCGATACAGTGCTGTACGCATCAACTCCAAAGGCTTGCCATCACCCAATGCTGACAAAGATAACAATGCCAACCAACGGCGTGCATTATTCAGCCCCAAAAGAACCAAAGCCTGTTCAATGGATTCAATTTCTCGCCGCATACCAAATGCAGCTGAGTTGATATACTTCAACAATCGATACGAAAGGCTGACATCTTGTTTCACCACATCTTGAATGTCATTGACCACGGTTGCAGTCATCACTTTTTGCAAGGCTCGCAACACTGCTATTTTTGACTCGGGCATGGTTTGCCCTTCAATGGTTTCAGGTTTACAGAAAAAATATCCTTGAAAATAATCGAAACCCAAATCTTTGCAACGCTCATAATCCTCATACGTTTCTACTTTTTCCGCCAAAAGTTTGACTTTGAAGCGACGCAATAGCCGAACTTGCGCCGTTAAATCCTTTACATACGGTAAATCCACTTTCACCACATCTACAATTTCAAGAAGAGGATCCAAGTGTGACGTATAAACCACATCATCCAACATGATGTGGTAGCCTTTTCCTTTCAAATCACGACAAATTTTAATCATATTATCGGTCACTGGCACATGCTCTAAAATCTCAATACCGACTTTACCAACGGGTAATACATCAATGATACCACTGTCTAAAAAACTCTCTGATGCGTTGATATGCACCAT
This sequence comes from Mariprofundaceae bacterium, assembly GCA_030950925.1. Taxonomy (GTDB): domain Bacteria; phylum Pseudomonadota; class Zetaproteobacteria; order Mariprofundales; family Mariprofundaceae. The sequence goes on along the minus strand of JAUZQO010000065.1, from coordinate 13,521 downwards.
TTTTTCACCTGCAATTCGATCCAAACCAATATCCATCAAGGCTCCGACCAAAACTTTGGCTGTCATGTAATCACCCTCTCCATCCACCTTGCCTTCGGCATTGCGAAATAAAAGTTCATAGGATGTGACTTGATAGTTTCTATCGAAAATTGGCTGACGACCCATATAAATCTGTTGCATATCCCTCTCCTTATTCATTGTTTTTTCTGATAAACAGGGAATAAAGCAACTCAAATGCCCTAAAAAAAATCAACAGTATTGATGGATAAGCTGAAGTCCCTCCTTTTCGGAAGCCATACCCTGCACTTCCCAACCACGTTGACGAAAGCGAAACAACAACGGTTTATTTAAGTGAACCATCACGCCTTCTCCGATTAAAAAAACATGCTTGGGCAAGTCACTATCTTGCCTCACAAGATGCATCAGGTTTTCAGGCTCTGTGATGATTATTTTTGCATTTCTTGGCTCAATCATACTTTGTAAAAAAGAATTTTTACTTGCCATGTTGATAGGCTCAAAAGGACATTTTTGATGTGCCTCAGAACCACCCCAAAACCAAAGGCCATGCACATCCATATCACCACGGATGCGACGATGCTCTGCAGGTGATTGATTCAACATCATTTGTATTTCTGACATCAAACGCATGATATGCCCACCATCCACGCCAACAGGATGTTTATTGGGTAAGAAACTTCCTGCTATTTCGGGAAAGTTTACGGGGGTTGCATGCAAAGGATTTTCACACACCAACAATAAAGCTGCACCCACAGATTTAAGCTTCATTCCCTCTTCGGATAGCAAAGGATTTAACAGTTCACACACCCAAACCGCATCCTCTTCACACCAAGGAAATAATTCTTCTGCCATCACCCGCACGGCATCACGTGTTAATTGTGCATGGTAGGGTGAAGCAATCCAATATTGTTGAATGGATGTATCCAAAGCTATGTTCGATGCCAATAAATTCGCGGGCTGTGTATCCAACAATGCAGCATACAAGGATAAAGGGTTATGCGGAGGTGTCGCAAACCATCGCCGCTTACGTTTTAATAAGTGTTGTTCCCATAAAAACAAATCAGGATGGAGTGTAAGTCCATCCTGACTGGGAACGAGTCCATGTGTAATACAAATAATTTGTTTGTTCATTCTTGGTTTTTAAGACCTTGCGAAATCAACATGTCTTCATTCAATACCTGAACTTGAAAATCTTTAATGCCCCATGTCTTCATAACTATAGACATGACTTTCCGCATTTTATCCGTCATTGGAGGTAAAAACTTTTTAGGCACTGTAGGAATCACTAAACGCAAATAAATATCTGTATTTTGTATATTTATACCCTTTACATTTACAGGTAGCTCTCCATATATGTTTTTATTTCTTTTAGTGATAGCATTAAAAGTAATGGTCACTGTGTTTAATAATTTATCATGAATTTCAATGAAAAAGTCGTTATATTGTTTTTCATTCGTTGGTTTAGGTATGGATGATTTAGCTTCAACAACCCATAAAGAATCACCTTTTATTAATACAAACTCTGCAATTTTTATACCCGACAACTTGCTTAACTCTTTGGATTTCTCTATCAAGTAACAATCATCCTTTTTGTAAGGACCAAAAATTATACCTGATTCAATAGGGCTAATCATTCCGATTCTGCCGAAAATTCTTCCTCAAACAGTCGAATTGACTCATTAATAATTTCGTTATCGGGCATTCCATCCAATAAGCAAGCTTGCTCCCAAACACCATCACTGTTTCCAGTAAACACTGGAATAGCAAGGTTATTCTTGTTGGCTATAAGTAATAACTTTTTAATGACGTAATATGAATGACTAGCAATAAAAAACTGTATTCCTTCTTGCGATAAAATATGAATAATATCAATTAACTGCGTAATTGCTGTTGGATGTAAAGCAGACTCTGGTTCATCAATGAAAATAATTGATTCTGGTGTCAGAAAGCGATTCCCAAGTAAGGTGTCTAAAATAGCAATTTTCTTAATACCTTCAGCTGTTGTTAAAATAGAAAATTTACTATTACCCCTTTTGTAAATCCACTTATCACTATTTCCATCAAACTCTACGCGACCCGCAAACATGTTTTCTAGCCTAGTCCGAGACTCTCTAAATGAGTTATAGTTTCTTCCTCTTTGAAGAGGATTCTTTAAAGCTAAAACTAGGTCGGCATAGGTTGCATCAAAACCAAATGTTTTTTCTTGGATTGCCGACTTTAAAATTATATTTTGTAATGATAGAACCTCTTTAGGAGGCAGAAAAACTGAATTTGCTAATCGAGGCGATAGATTATTATGCTGAGGTGAGACTTTCTTGGTTGTATCTTGCCCTAAACTGTATACTAGCGTACTCTTATCGCTGAGGCTCATAGATAGTTTGAGTTTTTTCCCTGCTCCTTTAGAGACAATATCACCTAGTTTTTCTGCTTGGAATGTCCAATAAAGTTTATCACTTAAAAATTCTGAAAAATCTCGCTTATCATCGCCACGACCAGACTCTTCATGAGCTTTAATTGCACTATAAATCGCCTTCAATAAAAAAGTTTTTCCACTGCTATTCGCACCAATAAACAGGTTTATCGATGAAAGGTCTTTTCCCACTACTTTCCCTAATGGTCCAAAGTTTTCTAAATCAAAATTATTGATCACCCAAAGCCCCCTCATCCAAACGGTCAGTATTATGCAGTCAGCTTACAAAACAATCTACGCTTCTAAAATCCTACGCACAGCATCTTGCGTGGCATCAATGGTAATCGGTGTTGGAATGCCCTTCATCGCAGTATCAGGATCTTTTAAACCATTGCCTGTCAGTGTACAAACAATCTTATCACCCGCTTTGAAATAACCCGCTTTATTCAGCTTGATAATCCCTGCTACAGAAGCAGCAGATGCAGGTTCACAAAACACACCTTCCAAGGATGCCAACATATCATAGGCTTGTAAGATTTCGTTATCGGTTACCGCATCAATACGGCCGCCTGATTCATCACGTGCGGCTTCGGCCTGCTTCCAAGATGCAGGTTTCCCAATCCGAATCGCCGTGGCAATGGTTTCAGGGTTTTCCACAGGCGCACGATTCACAATCGGAGCAGATCCCGCTGCTTGAAAGCCCAACATTTTCGGCAAGTTTTTAGAAATACGTTTTTCATGGTATTCCTTATAACCCATCCAATACGCCGTAATATTGCCTGCATTGCCCACGGGCAAAGCATGAAAATCGGGTGCAAAACCCAATTCATCAACAATTTCAAATGCACCAGTCTTTTGCCCTTGAATACGAAATGGATTCACGGAATTCACCAAAGAAATCGAACCATCGGCAGAAATATCACGGACAATTTGCAAGGCATCATCAAAATTTCCGCGAATTTGAATCACTTTTGCACCATAACGCATGCCTTGAGACATTTTACCCAAAGCAATCTTGCCATCAGGAATCAATACATAGGCTTCCATACCACAATTCGCCGCATAAGCCGCAGCGGATGCCGAAGTGTTACCCGTAGAGGCACAAATAATTTTACGCGAACCTGCATTATAAGCTTGGGTTACTGCCATGGTCATGCCACGATCTTTAAATGAGCCTGTCGGATTTAAGCCTTCAAATTTTAAAAATATTTTTAATTCAGGGTTGATGGCATTCCGCAAGTTACGTGACTCATGCAATGGGGTATTACCTTCATACAAGGTAATCACCGCATCATCCTTGGCTATGGGCAAAAATGCACGGTAACGGTTAATTATTCCTTCATAACGAGGCATCTTAAACTCCAAATGATTCTTTACGTAGAATCAACACATCTTCTTGAACACTGGCAAGTAAGGTAATCCGACTGATCGCTGCCTGTAAATTCCCTTCGGTTGTAGCGTGGGTCAACATAATCACAGCAACAGCTTGTGTTGCATGCCGCTCTTTCTGTGATACTGCTTCCAAACTAATATGATGGTCTGCCAAAATGGAACCAATCGCAGCAATCACACCTGATTCATCCTGCACCATAAAACGCAAATAATATTCACACTGCACATCTGCCATCGGCAAGGTTGCCAGCTCTTGACGCTCTGATGCGACATAACCCATCGGTGGTGCCAAGTATTTCACGCCGCCCGAAGCAACACGGGCAATATCCATGACATCAGCAATGACAGCAGAAGCCGTTGGACGCTCACCTGCACCACGACCTGTGTACACTGTATGTTCCACAAAATCACCCGATATCATGACGGCATTGTAAGAATCAGAGACCTGTGCCAATTGCGCAGACAATGGCACCAAGGTTGGATGCACGCGCATCTCCACCTTCTCCTCCCCATTGATACAATGCGGCTTGGCAATACCCAATAATTTGATGCGATAACCAAGCTCTGCCACCGCTTCAATATCCGCTGCGCCAATTTTACTGATGCCTTCGGTAAAGACTTCATCAAACTTGATTTTCGAGCCAAATGCCATGGATGCTAAAATAGAAAGTTTGTGTGCAGTATCAATGCCTTCTACATCAAAGGTTGGGTCGGTTTCTGCATAACCAAGCTCTTGCGCCTCTTTCAGCACAGCTGCGTAATCGGCGCCTTCATTTTCCATTTTGGTCAAAATAAAATTGCATGTACCATTCAAAATACCATATACCGATTCCACAGCATTGGCAGCCAAGCCTTCACGTAAAGCCTTCAAACACGGAATACCACCACCCACAGCCGCTTCAAAACCAATCGCCACACCATGATTTTCAGCCAGTGGAAATAGCTCTTCACCATGCTTGGCAATCAAAGCTTTATTGGCAGTCACCACATGTTTACCATGTTCAATGGCTGTCGCCACAAATGTACGCGCAGGCTCATAACCACCAATCAATTCAATCACCAAATCCACATCATCAGCAGTGACAACATCGTTGGCATCATCCGTTAAACGAACACCCGATAAATCCAAACCAAAATCACGATCAAGGGATCTGTCTGCGGCGGCCACCAGTATCAATTTTTTACCTAAACGGCGAGCCATTAAATTTTGTTGTTCAATCAAGATGCGCGCTGCACCCAAACCAATCGTCCCTAATCCTAAAATACCTACTCGAATTTCACTCATTTTGACTCCAAATTTTTAACTGATGTTAGGCATTTCTCTGCAATACATCGTTATTTTCAAGTACGTCACCCTCGAATGCGTGTGTCGAGGGTCTTTTATTTCAACCCATAGATCCCCGATACAAGATTTCGGGGATGACGCTGTTTTTTGATAAGGTGCATAACATCAGTTTCTAACATAAACGCATGCCTCTAAGCATGTTTCTTATACGTTATTAGCTTCCTGCACCTGCATGTAAAAACTGACGCATGCCTCGCAATGCTTGACGTGTACGATGTTCATTTTCAATCAAGGCAATACGCACAAAATCATCGCCATAATCACCAAAACCAATACCCGGGGATACGGATACACCCGCTTCAATTAACATTTTTTTAGAAAATTCCAACGACCCCATGGCTTTAAATTCATCAGGAATTTCAGCCCAAACAAACATGGATGCTTTGGGTTTATCCGCCATCCAACCCATTTTATGCAAGCCATCAATCAACACATCACGGCGCGATTGGTACATGCTGCGAATCTCTTCTACGCAATCTTGCGAACCATTCAACGCTGCACAAGAAGCAATTTGTAAGGGTTGAAATGTGCCATAATCCAAATAAGATTTAATTTTTGCCAAGGCTGCCACAATTTCCTTGTTACCCACCATAAAACCCATCCGCCAACCTGGCATATTGTAACTTTTAGACAGGGAATAAAATTCAACCGCCACATCCTTTGCACCATCGACCTGCATGATGGATGGGCAGACATAACCATCGAAGGTGATTTCCGCATAGGCAATGTCAGAGACCACAATCAGTTTGTTTTCACGTGCAAAATCAACCAGCTTCACATAAAAATCCAAGTCCACAACTTGCGCCGTTGGGTTGGATGGAAAATTGACAATAATAATCTTGGGGCGAGGCCAAGAATCTTTCACCGCTTTTTCAATATCAGCAAAATAATCACGATCAGGTCCCATCGGGACATGGCGAATATCTGCGCCTGCAATAATAAAACCATAGGGATGAATCGGATAAGCAGGATTCGGCGTTAAAATCAAATCACCAGGGGAAGTGATGGCAACTGCCAAATGCGCCAAGCCTTCTTTTGAACCTATGGTGGCAATGGCTTCGGTTTCTGGATCAAGATCGACATCAAATTTACGTTTGTACCAGCCACAAATGGCTTTGCGTAAACCATAAATACCACGAGAGACTGAATAACGATGGTTGCGACCATCTTGTGCGGCTTCACAAAGCTTATCGACAATATGTTGTGGTGTCGGTTGATCAGGATTGCCCATGCCAAAATCAATAATATCTTTATCGGCATGGCGAAGTTCCATTTTAAGCTTGTTCACTTCAGCAAACACATAAGGGGGAAGACGTTTTATTTTTTCAAATTCAAGCATGACTTAACAGTTCAGCTCCTTCGTTTTAAAAAAGATAGGGTAAGATCAATCAATCCAACACTTGAATCAAGGATTCACATGCTTTTTTCGCATCAGAAAAAATCATCATGGTTTTATCCATATAAAACAAATCATTATCAAGCCCAGCATAACCTACCGATAAGGAACGTTTAATAATCAGTACATGGGCTGCCTTACTCACATCCAAAATGGGCATACCATAAATAGGACTGGTTGGATCGGTCTTGGCTGATGGGTTGGTGACATCATTGGCACCAATCACCAATACAACATCGGTATCGGCAAACTCTGGATTGATTTCATCCATTTCATGTACAATATCATAGGGAACATCCGCTTCTGCCAACAACACATTCATGTGCCCAGGCATACGCCCCGCTACAGGATGGATGGCAAATTTCACTTGCACACCTTGCTTCATCAAAATATCCACCACTTCTTTGAGCGCATGTTGTGCCCGTGCTACAGCCAAACCATAACCTGGCACAATCACCACACTGCGTGCATTTTTAAGCAAGAATGCAGCATCTTCTGCCGCGCCTGATTTGAATGGTCGATCTTCTTTGATACCACCTGCGGCAGCAGGCGCATCACCACCAAAGCCACCCAGTAACACATTAAAGAGCGAGCGATTCATCGCCTTGCACATAATATATGACAAAATTGCACCCGATGAACCCACCAAAGCACCCGCCACAATCAACATATTATTACCCAGTGTGAAACCAATCCCTGCCGCAGCCCAACCCGAATATGAATTCAACATGGATACAATCACAGGCATGTCAGCCCCACCAATCGGGATAATCAGCAATACACCCAACAACATGGCAATGCCCAACATGATTAAAAAAGGTGTCCATGTTGGTTCAATACAGAACATAATACCCGAACCAATCATGATGACACCCAAAACAAGGTTCAATAAATGTTGACCTGCAAAGATCACGGGGCGACCCGATAAAGAACCATGCAGCTTACCAAATGCAATCAAGGAAGCCGTAAACGTAATCGCACCGATAAACGCACCCAAAAACAATTCAATACGGCTGGAAACATGCATTTTGCCAAAAGCATCCGCAATGCCATAACCCACAGGATTGGCAAAGGCTGAAACTGCAATCAATACCGCTGCCAAACCCACCAGAGAATGCATAAATGCCACGGTTTGTGGCATATGTGTCATGGGTACTTTGCGTGCGGCAACCCCACCAATCAAACCGCCCACAGCAATGGATGCGAAAATCCAAGCATAATTTTGCACGGATGATAATTGTAAGGTCACCACTACTGCAATCAGTAAACCAAGCATACCAAACGTATTGCCACGGCGTGATGATTCAGGTGATGACAAGCCTTTTAATGCCAGAATAATTAGTACCGATGCAACCAAGTACGCCAATGCGACCATATTTGCGGATAACATAATGTCCCCTTTACCTTATTAAACTGTTTTACGAGCGTTTTTTAAACATGGCAAGCATACGTTGTGTGACCATAAAACCACCAAAAATATTGACCGATGCCAAACCCACAGCGATTAAGCCCAAAACGGTTGGTAAATTCATTTCAAGTGGTCCACTGGCAATAATCGCACCCACAATGACAATACTCGAAATGGCATTGGTCACGCTCATTAGAGGTGTATGCAAGGCAGGTGTCACATTCCAAACCACATGGTAACCCACGAATATTGCCAATATAAAGACGGAAAAAGACATCATAAAAGGATCGGCCGTTTGACTTACATGAGCCGTTGCTTGCCCAACAACATCACAAGGTAGTGCTTCACACATATCTTACTCCTTATTTTCCAATAACTGAGGCTTTAAAAATTCACCATTTTGACAAAGCAATGCACCTGCAATGACTTCATCATCCATATCAATGCTTAAACCACCTGACTCATTTGATAGCATGGGGGAGGTGAAATTGAATACATTGCGAGCAAACAACTGACTGGCATCGGTCGCCATCAAAGCGGGTATATTGCTAATACCCACCAAGGTGACACCCTCATAAATCCATACGGCATCTTTTTCAGTGAGGGGGCAATTGCCACCTGCTTCGGCTGCCATATCGACAATGACACTACCCATTTTCATCTTGCACACGGTTTCTTCCGTGACCAAAACAGGTGCAGGACGACCAGGAATAAGTGCAGTTGTAATAATAATATCCGATTTTATGGCATGTTCAGCAATCAATTCGGCTTGTTTTTGTTTGTATTCATCGGACATTTCTTTGGCATAACCGCCTGCATCTTCACCATCGGCATCATCCACAGGCACTTCGACAAATTTAGCGCCCAAGCTTTCCACTTGTTCCTTGGCAGCAGCACGCACATCAAAGGCTTCAACCATCGCGCCCAAACGTCGCGCCGTGGCAATGGCTTGTAAACCTGCCACGCCAGCACCCATCACCAAAACTCTAGCAGGCTGCACTGTGCCAGCCGCCGTCATCAACATCGGCATAAAACGCTTATAATGTTCCAGTGCCAATAAAATAGATTTATATCCCGCAATATTGGCTTGAGAAGACAGCACATCCATGCTTTGTGCGCGTGAAATACGCGGAATCATTTCCAAACAAAAGATATTCAAACCTGCTTTGGCATAGTCGACCAATAAAGGATTGTTAAAGGGTGAACACAGTGATACCACCGCTGTGCCTGATTTGACATGCTTTAATTCCTCTTGATTCAGAGCTGCCACTTTTACAATCAAATCAGCATCCTTGCAAGCATCTTGAAAAGAGCTTGCCAAAGTAGCACCTGCTTCAAGGTAAGCTTCATCGGCAATCGAGGCGGCTTCGCCTGCGCCTTGTTGCACCACACATTCACAACCGAGGTCTATGAATTTTTTAATCGTCTCAGGTGTTGCGGCAACACGTGTCTCATGGGCCGATGTTTCGGCAGGAACAGCCATTCGCATTAGGAATCTCCCTCACTGAATCAAACGAGCGCGGAACTTTAAACAGCCCCCCACCTTTTACAAGCGCAAGTCAAGTTGCTTGACTATACCACACTTAGCCTCTGGTAATTTTATACCGATCAACTCGGATGCAGGCACAAAAACGTGCGCATAACGATAGATATCATCATCCAATACCACACCATAATACATCAACAAATCCAAATCCAAGGTTCGTGGCTTCCAAGAACCCTTGGAGCGATCGCGACCATGCTTATCTTCGATATGCTTCAAGTAATTTAATAGGCATTGTTTGTCAGGGACATGATGAATCAAACAGCACGCATTGAGAAAATCATCCCCATCCATCCCCACGGCCTCGGATTGATATACGTTTGAAAAACAAATAGTTGGAAATTTTTGCCTCAATGTATGGGCTGCCTCCAGCAAGTGTTTTTCAGGCTCAATATTAGAACCCATGCCTAGCAAAACAGTTCTCATCTCATGATGCCGAACGTTCAATCAATACAGCTACATTTTCAGAGCCACGCACAGCACCAGGTTTGGACATTTTCAAGCGCAAGTAAGGCACATGAAATTCAGTTAAAATAATAGCAGCACATGATTCTGCCAAGGCTTCAATTAAACCAAAATTTGATGCTTCCACATAATCAATCAAGCGTTTGGAGACTGCTTTATAATCCAAAGTATCTGCAATATCATCACTTTTTCCTGCCTTTGAAATATCCCATGCCATTTCCAAATCCAGCCGCACAGTTTGACGAATGTCACGTTCCCAATCATAAATACCAATCACTGTGCGAACTTCCAAGCCTTCAATCAATACCAAATCACGTGTTTTCATCACATTCCCCTTCGCCATATTTCCCCAAACATGCCTGCATATCAGATACCGCTTGCTTCACCGCCTGATTTTGAACCGCAGTCCGCTCACCCTCAAAGTGATAACAACATGATTGCACATAGGTTTTTCCATAAGCCACAGCAATCCACACCATACCCACTGGTTTTGCGATACTGCCACCGCTTGGTCCTGCAATGCCACTCAATGCCACACACAATATACCATCATCACTTCCACCCTGTGCCATGGCTTCCACCACAGGCTGACTTACCGCACCATATTGTTTCAAATAAGATTCAGGTACAGATAACTCATCTATTTTCGCTTGATTGCTATAGGTTACCCAGCCGCGATCCAGCACATCCGATGCACCCGATACACTGGCAATCGCTGCTGCCACTGCGCCTGCGGTACATGATTCAGCCGTGCGTATTTTTATACCCGATTGACGACATAATTGCAACAATGATTCAACAGACATCATAAGCCGCACAATATCAACAGGAAACCGAGTAAAAACACCGAAGTTGCTCCCATGACACCTGCCACCACATCATCAAACATAATCGACCACCAAGATGGTCCCCAGTGTTCAAGCTGGCGAATAGGGAAAGGTTTCCAAATATCAAAGAGTCGAAAGGCTACAAATGACAGCCCGACCAGCCACCATGAAAAGTCAGCATACATGGCAAGCAAGCCCATGCAAACCCATTGCCCCACCCATTCATCCACCACAATCCAGCTCGGATCTTGCTCAACCATTCGTTTCAATACAGGCACACAAGCCGCACAACCCAAACCAAGCAACAACATGGCCGCAATCAATAAACCTTGCCACTGCCAAGTCAACCAAATCCAACTCCCCATAGGTAGTGCTGCCAAGCTGCCCCAAGTGCCAGGTGCTTTGGGCAACCAGCCACTGCCAAAACCAGCCACAAACCATCGTAAGGCTAAAAGCCAACATTGCTCATTTTTCATTATCATTCTCCAAAATGATCAAACCCCTGTTGTTTAGGCATCACGGATGCACCATGCAAATGTACCGATACCTTGTTGCCCTTAACACAAGAACCAATCTTGACAGCCAAAGAAGATAAGCCTGAAATATTTGAAGGTGCAGTCAACAGTAGTGCATAATCTTCACCACCAGAAAGCATGGCTTGCATGGCGGCAGCTTCGCCCACTGCATCCACCAAATTCCCCCATTCTGGCAATGATGCCAACTCAATGTTCATACCAATTCCTGATGCATGACATACATGCCCTGCATCTTGCAAAAGACCATCACTTACATCCATACAACAACATACACCCAAATCTCTAACAGTCTCACCTTGCCTTAGCTTGGGTTCAACCGTTTGAAAATCAGCAATAAAGCCGCCTTCTCGCACGCCTGAAAACCAATCGTTTAAGCCCAAGGATGAAAAACCCACGCGCCCAAGCAGCCAAACATCATCTCCAACCTTCGCCTGATTACGCTGCATGGCTTGTTTCTCTGGAATCAAACCTGACACTGTAATCGTCAAGGCATTGAGCGGTGATTGCACAGTATCCCCACCTGATAATTCCACATCATAGCGATTCAAAGCCGCCGTTACGCCTTTCCCCATACCTTGGAGTACCCATTCATCCGATGCCATCACGGACACCCAAGCCCAATGGGCTTTCGCTCCCATCGCTGCCAGATCCGACAATGCCGCACACACCGCACGATCTGCTGCCATTGCCACGGGAAAATCATGCGGCCAGTGTACGCCTGCTACGGCTGTATCTGTACTCACCACCAGTTGCTGTCCCTCTGGAACATCATGCACCGAAGCATCATCACCATTGCCCACTCGGGTCATGGCAGAAAAAATGCGTGCCTCCTTTCGGAAACACGCATGAATCAAATCAAATTCTGAAGCTGACATACGTCAACCAAAAGACGCAGACTTAAAACGCGTCATGCATCATTTCTTCATATTCGGATAAAGAGCGTTGAAAGGCAGGACGTTCAAACAAACGATCCATATAGGCTTCAAGATGAGTCCATTTGGATGTCTCAATACCATTGATTTTCAAACGCCACAAAATCGGTGCCATGGCAATATCTGCCAAGGAATATTGCTCGGCAATAAAATAATCTTGGTGTTCCAAATACCCATTCAATGATTCCAAATAGGTTTTGAATTTACGCATGGGTTCGGTTTTTTTCTTCACGCGAATCAAGTTAAAATACAACGGATATACTTCTTCTTCAATACGCATGACAGCCAAACGCATTTGCGCACGACCCGCAGGAGAGCCTGGCTTCAGCGGTGGGTGAGGGTAACGCTCATCCAAATATTCACTGACCACAGGTGCTTCAAAAAAAATAATATCACGATCAATCACAGTCGGAAGTTTGCCGTATGGATTGATTGCCATGAAATCAGCAGGCAGGTTATCTGGCTCTAACTCCACACATTCCACAGGCAGTTCTTTTTCTTGCAAGACAATACGAACACGTTGGGAATTGGGACATTGTGGATCAGAATACAGTTTGACCATCAAAAACCTCCAGAAATAGATGCGGAGCGACCGCGAAAGGACGCGCAGTATAGCGTCAAACTATCAAATTCAAAGACAAGTGCATTTTTCATACCGTTCAACGACTAAATCATACCATTTGCAGCCAACTGCATGAGTCGACGTGCGACCTCATTCAAGGGAGATTGCTCTTCCGCCGCACCCATTTTTACTGCCGCACCTGGCATACCCCAAACCACCGATGTTTTTTGATCTTGAGCCAATGTTCTTGCCCGTGCATCACGCATTTTTTTCAATCCTGTCGCACCATCTTCCCCCATACCCGTAAGCAATACCCCCACAGCTTTTGAACCCGCATGCTTTGCTACAGAATCAAACAAAACATTGACCGAAGGACAATGCCCACTGACGCGGCTTTTACCTTCCACCCGACACATCAAACGATTTCCATCTCGCTCAATAAAAAAGTGCTCAGAACCAACACCGATATACACATAACCTTGCAACATCACATCCCCATCATGTGCCTCCACCACATTCATCGCTGATACTTTATTGAGCTTGGATACAAATGAAGCCCCAAACGCTGCGGGAATATGCTGTACAATAACCACTGCCGATGATGGTGTGGATAGTTTTTTCAACACCCGTGACAAAGCTTCTGTACCACCTGTTGATGCACCCATAGCAATCAATGGCTGCAATCTA
>JAUZQO010000064.1 GCA_030950925.1 Mariprofundaceae bacterium | reverse complement strand
AGGCTTATAGATATTGTAGGGTGGTTCATGGTCACCTGTAAAAAACATGGATTTTCCATGACAATCAATGCGATAGCCAAAATTAATCACAGGATGATTCATCATGATGGCTGTGATCGTGGCATCGCCAATTTGTATACTATTATTATCGCCATAATCGTAACTATTCATGCTCAAATAAAGTGACTTTTAAAAGTTGAAGCAGTGTATTTTTTAGTGCAAAAAAAAGAGCATGGTGGAGGGAGGGTCAATATTTATGTTTGAATTATTGTGGTATTTAAAATTGAATATGTAACCGTAAACTGTCAAGTGCAATATGAAGGATGCCGAATTTTTGGTTCATTTATTGAATATTGACCTTGATGGAAACTTCTTGTATTGAAGCAACGGGTTGGCCATTTTTCATAGCAGGAAAAAAACGCCAGTGTTTGAGTGTGGCCAATAGTAAACGGTTAAGTCTAGGGTTTTGGCTTGGATTGATGAGTTCTACGGTTGCTGTGCCGTCAATGGCGATATGAAAGCGTGCTACGGCCGTTTCATTTAGGGCATCTTGTCTTAATTCATCGGGAATTTGCGGCATCGGCTTTGCAATGGCTTGCGCACCACTGTTGGCAGTTAAACTAGAGTGCTCCACCGTTTTGATGGGGGCAGTCGTTGGTGTCGTAGGCTCAGGAGTGGGCGGCGTCACGTCGTGCTCAGGCATCGCCTGTTTGACAGGGACAGTCGGCGGCGTAGGTACAGGAGTGGGTGGCGTCACGTCGTGCTTAGGCGTTGCCTGTTTGATAGGCCGGCTTTGTTGGGCAGGTCTTTTTTTAATACTAGGCTGGATATGACGCTTGGGTGTTGGCGACTTGTGCTTTGCTGCGATTTTTTTTTTCGCTGCGGGTGCAGGCGGTGCGGCCGGAGATGGAAGTTCAACGATCTGCGCTTCTATACTCGGCGGATCTGGCAGGCGTTGAGTAGGTTGATCTACAAAATACGCGATGATCCACAGGGTCGTGAAACCGATTGTCAGTGCGGCTGGCAAGGTCCAAGATAGTCGATGCCAAGGGCTGTCGCTTTTATTAATCGACATGTTTTACGGCAATAAGAAAGTGTTGGGCGCCCGCATCCCTTGCACGCAACATAGATTGCACCGTGATTCCATTGGGGGCTGCACTGTCAGCCGCAATAATGACACTAGAATCCGGCTCCAATAATAGAGGTTTTAGGGTGGCAGCCAGTGTTTGTAGTGTTACGGATTTTTTGTTCAAAAAAATGCGACTGTCTGCTGTAATGGTGAGGGTGACCGGTGTTTTCGCCTGCATAGGTGCGGCGTGCCCCTGCGGTAAGTTAACGGGCAAAGAATGTAAATTTTGCATCGATAAAGATGCGAGCATGAAGGTGGCGAGCAGGAAAAACATCACGTCTATCATCGGGATGATTTCGATGCGCCCTTTTTTTGCTTGGCGTGATCTACGCAGTTTCATTGGGGTTTTTCTTTTCGTGTTTATCCAGTCGGATGTTGTCCAATAGTCTCGTGCCCAGTCGTTCCATTTCGTCTAATGTCTGCGACTGACGAGAAGAAAAATAATTAAAGAAAAATAGTGCGGTGACTGCAATTAACAATCCTAATGCAGTAGCGATCAGGGCTTGCGCGACCCCGCCTGTGACGCCGATTGGATCAACTAAGCCTTTGCCTCCGATGAGTTGAAATGAATGCATCATGCCTGTGATTGTGCCTAACAGCCCCAGTAACGGGGCTGCGGTGATCACCGTTTCCAGCACCCATACGCCTCGGCTTAAGGCATTTTCGATGAGCTTAGCTTCATCGCCTGCACGCGATTCTACCCACCATGCGGGTTTCGTATGGTTCTCTAAAATGACACTAAAAAAACGGGAAAAATAGTTATTCGGCGCTAATTCGCCCAGTTCCTTTTCCAAGTCCGACCAGGAAAAACCATAGGTTTCCACTAAAACCAGTAGTTTCCTTGGCAGTCGTACATAGCGCCAATAGACGAATATCTTGTCTATGCTGATGACGAGAGCCACGATGGCGAGCGCGAGCAGCGGGTAGATCATTGCGCCGCCGAATTTTAAGGCTTGCAGTGCTTCCTGAATGTTCTCCATGATTATCCTTTAGTACTTAATAGCTTTCATTTACAATGCTTTACTTAAACCGATGAACACACCGCGTCGGCGACCGTATTGTGGTGCCTGAACGCCGATACCAGAACCATCACGAATCTTATACACCTTATCCAATGCATTGGTGATCGCCAGTCGCAATTCGATTTTACCCATGTTCATCATATTAATCGTGCGATGGGCACCGAGATTGACGACGGTATATCCAGGGAGTTGGGTTGTATTGGCAAAGCCGTTGCGTAGCCCGCTTTGAAAAATGAGATTGCCATTGAGGTGTGTGCCAGACCAAAGGTAGCTGCTACCGGCTGAGATGGTTAGATTTTGTTGATGGTCAACATTGACCCAGTGGCTAGCGGCATAGTTCAATGTAGCCTGGTCAAACAGATGTTGACCCGAAACGATATTTTTTGCTTTGCTTACGTTTCTGGCAATATTGAGATAGGCGGAAAGGTTGCCAGATTTGTAATTGCTGGTCAGTTCTACGCCATAAATTTTACCTTGGGCATAATTGAACGGTGTCATGAATAGCGCCGGTCCGAACTGACCTTCATCAATGACATTTTTACTTTTTTTGTAATAACTGTCGAAACCGAGCTTAATGGTCTGGGTTAATTGATGGCTGACACCGGCATCAAGGTAATCAGATCGCTCGGATTTAACCTGCGAATTGCGTGTTGAACCTCGAGCTCCATTGGTGGTGTTCTGAAACAGTGCCACGCTGGCTGTTGAGATGAGTTCTGTCGGGGGTGGCGTGAAGTAACGCGCATAGCCGGCATGCCAGGTAGTTTGATCTGTGGCTTTATACACTATGCCAAATCGGGGGCTAAACTGATGTTCATGGACATAGGCATTGACGGTATCAAAGCGAGCGCCGTAGTTGAGGGTTAACTTGTTCGTCGCTCGCCATTCGTCTTGAAGATAGAGGCCCAATTGGGTGTTACCCTTTTTGGGGTTGTTGTCGGTGATACTGAAGGCCGGCCCTGAAACTTGCCCGCTAACGGGGTTGAGCGGAAAGACCGAAGAGGTGTTATTGCTGACGATGTCTTCATTGCTGCCGAACATTCCCATGCGCAAGGTGTGTGCTTTATTGATCCGATAGCTGGCATCGGCCTGTATGCCGCTGTTAGTGCTGCTGCGAGAAATGCTAGGCGCAACTCCATTGAATACCAGATTGCCTATGATGTCAGGCG
Source organism: Mariprofundaceae bacterium (assembly GCA_030950925.1). GTDB lineage: Bacteria > Pseudomonadota > Zetaproteobacteria > Mariprofundales > Mariprofundaceae. The sequence continues at coordinate 20,329 of JAUZQO010000064.1, read as the reverse complement.
TAAAATGAAAACTCGAGTAGCGAGTAAATAGCGAGAGTTGATAATCGAATTTGTCGCTGAGTGAACCTTGTAATGAAGAGACGGCAAATCGGCTTACTTCTCCTTGCTTGCTTTGCAAACGGGCAGAATTGTATCCGGTCAGTCCCATTTGAGCGAGTATGCCTAGGTTGTTGGGGTCGGGTTTTTTCCCAGGATTGGTTGGGATTTGGAATGTTCCTTGATAACTGCCCAACATTAAATTGATCTTAGTCGTCGGATTCAACAAGTAAGAGAAATAGCCGAAACCCTTACTTTGTTTCGTGGTGTCATGCAGGGGATTGCTGCCGGGGGTAGGTTTTTCGATGCCGACGTTATTGGTCAAGTACGATCCATTGACGAAATAACTTAGTTTTCCTGTCGTGTTGCCATAATCGAAGCTCGGATTGAAGGTTTGATTGCTGCCTCCATATACACTGAAGTGACCGCCGGGTTTTAGGTCGGTCTTGGTTTTGATTTCAATCACGCCTGCGGTGTGGAAACCATATTGAGCAGGCAACGCACCCGTTACTAGGTCTATGCGTTTTGCGAAGCGTGAACTCAGTGCCTGACCGAAGCCGCTAATGCTTTCCGGTAGGATGACACCGTTGATGCGATATTGGATATTGCCATGATCGCCACGTATATGTAATTGACCAAATGAATCATTGACGACACCTGGTGCTTGTAGCAATACTTGATTGAAGCTGGTGTTAGCACCCTGCGGTAAGTTTTGGATACTTTTCTCATCAAAACGATAAAGGCTACCGCCAGTCTTAGGGGATAAGCCATTTCTAGCACGGTTGAAGCGCTTTGCCGTGATTTGAATTTCCAATGCTTTTTGTGCGGCGAGTGTCACCGTTGTTAAGACAGCCTTATCATTGGACAGGGTAACGATAGAGGTTCCTAACTGAAAACCGGGCTTGGTTGCCTGAACAGCATAGGTGCCCTGCTTGATGCCAGTAAAATTAAATCGTCCATTAACATCGCTTTTGGTGTTGGCAATAATGCGAGATGTTACCGTTTTGAGACTGAGCGTTACCGCCGTAATGGGACGACCTAGACTGTCTTGGACATGGCCTGTGATAGATGCGGCTTGCACGGCGTTTGCAGCGCCGAATAACAGGGTGCACGAAAAGGCACCCATTAACATTTTAAATGGTGACATTTTTACTCCATAAAATCAATAGTTAAACTCATACCTGTGGTATGAGGTAAGTTAATTAAATTTAGCTGGAGTAAGGTGGCGCGCGTGCTGCGAAAGCATGGAATGTCGCGTTAGATTCGACTATATAAAATGCTGTCTCGGCTAAAACAATATGTTGCTCGACTAAGGGTAATCCTATGGCATAGCTACCTAAAGCCGCACCCATCTGAGCATAGGCTGCGCATAAGTTGCAGTGTTCGTTATGTGGTAAAGAATGATCGGATGATTGCTTGGCTAGGATATACGAATGATCGGATGTTTGTTTGGCTACGATATGTGAATGATTGGACGTTTGCTTGGCTACGATATGCGATATGCCATGCATCAAGCTGCCCGCCTGCGTAAATAGCAGGGCAAATATCATCAGTAATCTGGCAAATAAGGCATAACGCATTGGGGCGCACTTTAACCAACAACCCTAAAGAGAACAAGAATCTTGTTCGTTTTCGTAAATCGGGGACAGTATACTATTTAATCAACCCTGAATTCAAGTCCAATACCTTCGCCAAGATTCAGCGCGTTTAGCGCAAAGCAAGCGAGTAACCATAACATTATAGAATATTGTGGTATATTAAAAATAACATCCCCCAAACCCCGATGTTATTTTTAATATACGCTTTATAAATCAATGTGTTACAAACACTAGGTTTTTTTACCAATATGTTCTCTAAAACTGGCGAAGGTATTGACTATATGTTCATTATTCTAAATTTCCTACCTCATCGTGGAGGAAGAAGCGTCGCAAGGAAAACCCAAAAAATTCGGAGCAATCAATCGACCAGGAATGCTATCTGTGCGACATTTAATCAGGCTACCTTCACTTGTAAATATCATTTGGATACTCGCATTGTGTAAATATTCATTATCAACATAACGAATATTAAGCGTATTATTTTCAACGAATACAGCACTAGCAACAATTTTCTTGTTCAATAAAGGCAAAACTTTTCCAACAGGCCACCCTTCCCTTCCCAACCCTTGCCCCTGATATAAATAATCTACTACAGCACCGCTCATCTCAACCAGACCCATACTAACGATTTGACCAGCCATAAATGTAAAAGTTTTATTTTTAGATTCATCCACGGCCAACGATAGCAATATAATAATACATATCGGTAGCCATAAAGCATCACGTAAGGGACGAGGTAGTTTGCTTAAGCCTTGATCAATCCATGAGAATTTAAGCCGATGCAAGACCGATGGCATCAATAATACCATTAAAGCTAACGTAACAAGAATCAAAACACTCACTGCCATCAATGGCGGTGTTCCCTGAAGTGCTCGATAATAACCTAAAGCATCGAAAAAATTGTAGCCAAGATAAACGATTGAAAGACCCCATCCGACACGAAAATCCTTCAGCAATCCCCATATCAGAAGGAGTGGTAGCAAAATCATGAATAATACTTTAGGATCCAAGTAGTTAGACATTATATACACAGCATATGATTGAATAGTTAGCAATAAAAAACAGACAATGGCGATTGGAAGTGATTGCTTATCTATAAAGTTATTTAGATTTTTAAAAAAATAATGAGCGTTGAATGAGTTAGAACCCTTATCATTTTCTGTAGCGGGGGAAAGATCTTTGGAACTGGAGACCGCAGTGGGCAGTAAATTTTTTCTTGCAGATATGGCATTTTTCACCTTGGTTTCATTTTGAGGATGAACATCAACCAACTTAATTCTGCATTCAATTCCCAATTGCATCAGTTTTTTGTGAATAGGTAGAATATGCTCGCGATCAAACGTTTGTTTTAATCGAACAGGTTGCTCATTGAGGAGCTGTCGAGCCTGCTTCTCGTTAATATGCATGAGATGGGCAAGTGATCTTATAACCTGATCAGGATCAAATCCATCGATCGTTCGACCAGATAAACAAATAAAAAATTGTTTTTTTTCCACCTGTTCTCCTGTCAATAGCTACATATTGTCCAAGTCTTTCACCATTGTGATAAGTAAGTAACCATCCATATCATATAGTCCTTTAAGTGTCAATAATCTTCTTCCTCGTCATCTCCCAAATCTTGCATCGAGTTCCTATTCATAAACCTCCGACACAAGCATTCGGGGGGGTAACAATTCAGATGATGAAAGAGTAGTTCCATACTCAAACCACTATAGGAGTCACTTGGGTGCTTGTTTGATTACTTTTTTAATAAATCCAACATCTTTTTTATGCTCGTTACGGGCTGATTGCATTGAAAATTACGGCAGACATAAGCCGTTACCTTTCCATTCACAGGTGATTGAAGTTGAATAAATGGAATCAATGCCATACTTCTCTCATCACGCCAAATCACCACGGCATTGGGCAAGTAACGTGCATTCAATGCTGTTAAAAAATTCTGACCTTCAGGGCTTTCTTTGTCACCTGCCAGCACAATCTCAATGCCGCCTTCTTCAGCCATTGACCAAGCCGATAGCATATAAGTCAAGCCTACGGGGGCTTGTTTTAATAGCGGCGAAAAGTGACGGAATATTTTCTCTGCGTCATTTTCTAAACGTATATCACTGCTGATGCGCGATAAACGTATCAAATTATGCGCAGCCACAGCATTACCTGATGGCAAAGCCCCATCCCATGCTTCCATCGGGCGCACCAACAAAACCTCTGCATCGTTCGCCGTTAAAAAGAAGCCGCCAGACTCACTTTGAAATTTCTCCAGCATGGTTTGATTCAATGTTATCGCTGATTTCAGGTAACGCGCATCAAAGTTGGCTTCGTACAACTCAATCAAGCCCCAAGTCAAAAAAGTATAGTCATCCAAATTTGCCATAATCGCCGCATCGCCATGACGATAGCGGTGCAATAAACCTTGCTTGGACTGCATCGTTTTCAATAAAAAATCTGCGCTTTTTTGTGCTGCTTTTACATAATTGGGTTCATGTAGTACACGCCCTGCTTTTGCCAAGGCAGCTATCATCAAACCATTCCAGTCCGTGAGAATTTTATCATCCAAAAACGGGCGAATTCGCGTATTTCGGGCATCAAGAAGACGTTGACGAATCCCGTCAAGTTGGGGTGATAAGGTATTGCTTGTCCAAGCCTTCAGATGCGGAATATTTTCACCTGTGGCTTGCCCTGTTGCCTCATCATGGAAATTGCCTGCATCACGCATTTGAAAAGCTTGCTCGGCAATGCTTGCATCCACTTTACCCAACACCCGTGCAAGCTCAAGGGTACGCCAAACGTAAAACTTGCCTTCCACACCCTCTGAATCTGCATCTTCGGCTGAATAAAACCCACCCGTACTATCGGTCATATCCCGTAACACATAATCAGCGATTTCTCGCACCACCTTGGCATGGCGTTCATGCCCTGTGGCTTGATAGGCTTCGGTATAAGCCAACATCAACATGGCTTGGTCATACAACATTTTTTCAAAATGCGGCAATAACCAAGCCGCATCGGTGGAATAACGATGAAAACCAAAGCCGATTTGATCAAAAATACCACCTGCACGCATAGCATCCAGTGTGGCTTCCACACGGTTGAGGCTCACAGTATCCCCCGTGCGTTTGGCCTCACGCAATAAAAACAATAATTTATGTGGACTGGGGAATTTGGGTGCGCCACCAAAGCCTGCATATTGTTCATCAAAACTTTGATTCATCGAAGTCACCGCCGCTTTGATCCAAGCCTTTCCTTTCAATTCACCCTGAATGGCATCCGTTTGCCCTTGTTTTTTCAATGCTGCACTGATTTCAGTCGCCGATTTTTCTAATTTATCGCGGTTATGGATCCATAAATCATGGACTTTGGGTGCAAGAATCATCATGCCAATCCGTCCACCACGGCTTTCTTTGGGAATATAGGTGGCAGCATAAAATGGTTTTTTATCGGGTGTCATCAATATATTCAGTGGCCACCCCCCTGAACCGTTCATCATTTGTGCCACCTGCATATACACTTGATCAATATCGGGGCGTTCTTCACGATCCACCTTGATAGAAACAAAGGTTTCATTCATCACAGCAGCCACGGCTTCATCTTCAAAGGATTCATGTTCCATCACATGACACCAATGACAGGTCGCATAGCCAATGGATAAAAAAATCGGTTTATTTTCACGTTTTGCCTTGGCAAAGGCTTCCTCACCCCATGGATACCAGTTGACAGGATTGTGGGCATGTTGTTGTAAATAAGGACTGGCTTCATGAATCAGCGCATTCGTGTATTTGTGTGTTGTCATGTCTTCTCCTGAAATAGCAGCATCTATATGAAATATTCCCAGCCATACACAACTCAATATCATCCAAGCTTTCAGCATGCTATGACTCCTTACAGACTCTTACAGACAAGACAATCGCACCCTTGCTGCTTGGCATCAAAACAAGCCCGCTCCACCTTCCGCACCATATCTCGGGTTTGATGTTTTAACATCGGACATGTTGTTACCAAGCCAACCGAAACCGTCACACAATCCGAAACAGGTGATTTTTGATGAGGAATTTGCAAACCATGCACTGCGTTGCGAATACGTTCAGCCACTTGAATCGCGCCCTTGGCAGGTGTCATCGGTAAAAGGATCACAAATGCCGCACCTGCATAACGACCGCAAAAATCTGTAGAGCGTTGCAGTAAGTCGGGTATCATACACCCAACCTTACGCAAACATTGATCGCCCTCTTGGTAACCATAAGTATCGTTGTAGACTTTAAAATAATCAATATCAATCAGCAGCAAGGACAAGGCATCGGTTTCACGCAATGCCCGCCGCCATTCACGTTCATACGTTGCCATAAAATGGTGCCTATTGGGCAGTCCTGTCAATCCATCCAACGATGTTGCATGCTGCAATTGGGTCTCACATTGTTGTAAATGTCGCTCATTTTCCCTCAAGATTTGAGATAAATGTTCATTTTGTTGTTGTAAAGACACATAGCGGTGAGCATATTGAATCTTCGCAAGACATTCCTGATAACTCATGGCTTGGGATATACAATCCCATGCGCCTGCGCCAAAGGCATAACGTCGCAACCATGTATGATTGCGCATATCCACCATCACCACAGGTATTTTCTTTAAAAAAGAGTGTTGTTGATAGCTGCGCAATATATCCAAGCCATGTGCGCCTTGCATGTGCATATCTTGAAAAATAATGGTGGGATTGCATGCCAGTGCCAGTGCCACAGCATGTTTGGCATCCGTACACACATAACATTGAACTGTGGGTAAAGATAGCAACTTTTCTTTCAATACCATCATCTCCAAACACAGCAATGGCGATGCCATATTAGGCATCACCATCAACACATGCATGGTGCCATGCACATCATGGAGCAATGGTTGAATCATCGCTAAATCTTATAGATATTAAACATTAAAGCGAAAGTGCAGGACATCCCCATCTTGAACCATGTATTCTTTACCTTCCAAACGCATTTTACCAGCTTCTTTACATTTTGTTTCACCACCGCAAGTGACAAAATCATCATAGGCAATGGTTTCAGCACGAATAAAGCCTTTCTCAAAATCATTATGAATCACAGCTGCGGCTTTGGGCGCAGTATCACCCTGATGAATCGTCCAAGCACGCACTTCTTTTACACCAGCGGTAAAATACGTGATTAAATTCAATAAAGTATAAGCAGCGCGAATCACTGTATTCAAGCCAGGCTCTTCCAAACCCAAATCTTGCAAAAATTCTACTCGGGATTCATCATCCATTTCCGCCAGTTCTGATTCGATTTGTGCAGAAACAACCGTAACCTTTGCCCCTTCTTCTTGGGCAAATTGACGTACTTTCTCAACATAATCATTGCCATCTGGCAATGAAGCATCATCCACATTGGCAAGATAAAGCACAGGCTTACTCGTAAGCAAACAAAACTCGGTTATTTTCTCCCGTTCATCATCACTTAAAGCCTGCCGACGAACAGTGATACCATCTTCTAAACTTTTCAACACTTTTTCTAGAATTTTCATGCGTAAAATAGCTTCTTTGTTGCCCGATTTGGTCAATTTACTTTGACGCTCCACCGCGCGCTGTAAACTTTCCATATCTTTTAACATCAACTCTGTATCAATAATTTCAATATCACCCAAGGGATCAATCCGATTAGCAACATGGGTGACATTTTCATCATCAAAGCAACGCACCACATGGGCAATGGCAGAACATTCACGGATATTGGCAAGGAATTTATTGCCCAAACCCTCACCACTGGCAGCCCCTTCCACCAAACCTGCAATGTCCACAAACTCAACCACAGCATGCTGCATGGCTTGCGGCTTCACAATATCAGCCAATGCATCCATACGTGCATCAGGAACTTTGACCAAACCCACATTGGGATCAATGGTACAAAACGGATAGTTTGCAGCTTCTGCACCACCACCATTCAACGCATTGAATAAAGTTGATTTACCAACATTGGGAAGCCCAACGATGCCAATGGATAATGCCATGATACTCTCCTAAGAGGGATTTAATTTAAGATGTATACGGTTTGCCGCCGTATCGGTTTGACCCGTAAGAATCAGCGATAACTCTTCTTCTAAGACATGAAAGATGCGCGCTTCATTGGCGCGATCATCTTCGCCTGCACGCCCCAATACCCAATCGACAATAGCACCATGTTCAGGGCGACCAATACCCACTTTAACACGGGTATATGATGTATCTTTGAAGTGTTGATGAATAGAGCGCAAACCATTGTGCCCACCATGACCACCACCCACCTTCAAGCGCAGCTTACCACTGGGCAAATCAAGATCGTCATAGACCACCACCACATCTTTGGCTACGACATCATAATAATGCGCCAAGGGTGCCAGTGATTCGCCACTATCATTCATAAATGTTTGAGGTTTAAGCAGCAATACTTTGCCGTCGTGACTGTGCCAAGTGGCACTCTCAGCACGAAAACGAGGGGATGCAGAAAACTGCACCCCCTCAGATTGGGCAAGTTGATCAAGAAAACGAAAGCCCACATTGTGTCGTGTTTCCTGATACTTAGAGCCGGGATTGCCAAGTCCGACCAAAATTTTCATTAAGCTTCTGCTACAGTTTCTTCGATGTCTGCATCATCCGATGCTTCTTCATGTCCCTTAGGTGCAGCAACATTTAAGATGGTAAAGTTGACTTCATGAACCACTTCCACACCTTCAGGCAAGGTAATATCTTCAATATGAATATTATCACCAATGTTCAAATTCGCGCAGTCTACTTCAACATTTTCAGGGATCGAATCCGCACGACACGTCACTTCCAATACATGACGAACCATATCCAACATGCCACCTGCAATATCACCTGGGCATTTATCATAGTTCACAACCACAACAGGTACTTCAACCGTCACGCTATCCGCAGATGAAACACGCATGAAATCCAAGTGCATGGCTGTATCCATGATGGGTTCCCATTGTACATCTTTTAATAAAACAGTTTCGCTACCTTTACCTGCCACATTCACTTGCAACATTGAGGTGTAAAAAGCTTCTTCATTCAATGTTTTTCCGATGCTATTTGCATTCAATGTAATGGCTAAATCAGGTTTTCCAGCGCCATAAATAATCGCTGGCAACAAGCCCGCACGACGCATGCGACGCGCATCGCCTTTACCTGTGGTTTCACGCAAATCTGCGTTAATAATCAAATCAGTCATGGTTTTAGAACCTCTTGCTTAAGATGAATCTGGTGGGTTGACCCAAACAGATCTTTAAAAACTTTCTAGCTTTTAAAAAAGGGAGCGCAGGCTATGTTTTTTAAAATCAGATGGAAGCATTGATGCTTCATCCAAATTTTTACTCGTATAAACTACTGATTGAGCGTGCGCTATAAATACATTTGATGGCTTCACCCATCAAATTTCCAATGGGCTGGATACGAACTTTACCTGTTTTCAAAATATGATCAGGTTGCTTGATGCTGTCGGTGACCACCAACTCAGCCAAGCACGAAGCTTCCAAACGCTCTGCCGCAGGCCCTGACAATACACCGTGACTTGCATACGCAGATACTTTACTTGCGCCATGCTCCATCAATGCTTCGGCAGCATTACAAATTGTACCTGCTGTATCCACCATATCATCAATCAAAATACAATGACGATTCTCAACATCACCAATAATATTCATCACCTTGGCAACATTCGGTGCAGGGCGACGTTTATCCACAATGGCAATATCAGCGTGAAGCTTTTTCGCCAAAGCACGCGCACGAACTACGCCGCCAACATCAGGCGAGACCACCATAATATCATCCAAGTTATTTTTGGACTGAATATCTTTGGCAAACAACGGACCTGCAAAAATATTATCTACAGGGATATTAAAGAATCCTTGAATTTGCGTCGCGTGTAAGTCCATCGTTAACACACGGGTCACGCCCGCCGCCTGCAACAAGTCCGCCACCAATTTGGCAGAAATCGGCGTACGACCAGCGCTCTTACGATCTTGTCGTGCATAACCAAAATAAGGTATCACTGCACAAATCTCACGCGCAGATGCACGTTTGGCAGCGTCAATGGCAACTAAAAGTTCCATTAAGTTATCATTGGCTGGGGCTGAGGTGCTTTGCACCAAGAAAATATCCAAACCACGGATGGTTTCCTCATATTGTAAAAAAACCTCTCCATCAGAGAAGCGTTGAACATAGATATTGCCAACAGGCATATCAATATGTTTACATATCGCTTGGGTAAGCTCGGGGTTAGACGTTCCTGAAAATAGACGTAACTTCTCGGGATTCGACATATGGATGGTACTCCGTTGTCATAAATAAATACAAAATGGCTGGGGCGGCAGGATTCGAACCTGCGCATGACGGGATCAAAACCCGCTGCCTTACCGCTTGGCTACGCCCCAATACTTATAAATGAAGGGTGCTTTTTAAGCAATTTCCCTACATGCGTCCAGCTTGCCAAACCTTCATTATGAAGATTCAAAGCAAGTTGTTCCGCTTCATATTTGGATGAACACAATCCAATACAGGTTGAACCACTACCACTCATCCAAGCTTGCTTAGAGCAAGATTTCATCAAGCTTAACACCGATGAAATTATGGGTAATAATGTAATAGCACTGTCTTCCAAATCATTGCATCCGATAGGAACACAGCCCTGTGAAGCGGGGCGCACTTTATCGTTATCATTCTGTCGAGTCAACATTAATTCTTCGCGCTCATCAAAACGACGAAAGACCGCAGCTGTCGATAAGCCTTCACAAGGTCTGGCAAGACAAAGATAATCATCAGGCAAAGCCTCAGGATAATCTCTCAATTTTTCACCCACGCCTTTGGCAACACTGGCTTTCCCAAACAAGAAACATGGAATATCCGCGCCCCATGATGTCGCAAATTCAATCAAAAATTCCGTCGTTAAGTGCAAGCCCCACAACACATTGGCTGCCAACAATGCCGTCGCGGCATCCGATGAACCACCGCCTAAACCTCCTTCAGAGGGTAAAATTTTCTCAATCGACACACTTAAACCATGTTGAACATGATATTTCTTTTGCAATGCTAACAGCACTTGAAACACCAAGTTTTTTTCGCCCGAGAGTGAGTCCACGGAACATTGCACAGATATTTCATGCGATAAACTTATATGCAAACGATCATACACATCAACAAAGGCAAAACTGGTATCCAAGCCATGCTTGCCATCAGGCAGCACCCCTGTGATGTGAAGATGTAAGTTAATCTTAGCGGGTGACAACAAACATCCCGATTCAGGCATGTAAAATTTCATGGGTTTATCCTTAGCACAGCTTTGCGACCATGCGTAATATCTGTCATGGTAAGTCGGTGATAGTCATTTTGCCAACGCAATTGAATCACACTACGATCCAGCTTACCCCGCCAAGTTTCACCATCTTTGCTATGCAAGGCCTTGGGTATTTGCTGATGCAACACCTTTGCCAGCACCCAAGGTGCTAGCACAATACCCAGATCCTGTAGTTGCTCAACACTCACGCGCTGCCATGCGATACCTTTGTGTTGATTATCACGCATGCTTAAGGCTTCACCCTGCCAACGCAACTCCACCACACGCCCCGATGCTGCATGCGTTAAACGTGCATGCCCTTGATGCAAATCAGCCTGCCATTGAATCAAAACCTGAAAACGGTGTTTGGGTGAGAAAACCAACAGACTTCCTTGAAATGCAGTGATCACAGGCATCTTTTTTTGATCCATAGGCTCATTGTTGATTTTCACAGTCGCACATGCAGTGAGAGATAGACTCAATATGAGTCCATACAGCGTTTTCATCATCACTTACAAACCATGCTTCACCTTATGGTGCAATGATTTAGGATTTTCAGGCTTCAAGGTCAATGCCAACTGCCATTGCTTTACAGCCGCCGCATGCTCACCGTGTTTCCACAACATATCACCCAAATGCTCTTGCATGGTTGCGTCATCACTCACCAATACCAAGGATTGACGTTGCGTCTGAATCGCCTGTTGATAGTTCCCTTGCTGATAATAAACCCACGCCAAGGAATCCAAATAATAACCATCCTTGGGTTTTAATGTGAGTGCGCGTTGAATATATGCCTCAGCCTCACCTAATTTCACGCCTTGTTCAGCATACGTATAACCCAAAAAATTCAATGCCTCCGTGTCCTTGGGATAAAACTTAAGCACTTTTTTGAGCGTTACCTCAACATCATCATAACGTTTAAAATGTTCCAAGGCAATCGCACGATTTAACATCAAACGTGGCGAAGGCTTCTTAAACATCACACCCGCTTGGGTATGATCCAACAGTTCCTGATATTTTCTTTGATTCAAATAACTCGATGACAATAAAATCCAAGCATGACTTTCATCTGGAAAATCTTTCACCAGTGCCAACATATCCTGCTGCACTTGATCAAAGTTTTTCTCAACAAAATCCATGCCTGCCAAACGCAACTGAGATTCTACCCACAAACCATCCCCTTCAGGTACTTTCTGATACAAAGAACGGGCTTTTTTCTTTTCTCCTAACCATTCAAGACTGGCTGCTAAATAAAATGCATGACCCTGCCCTTTCGGCTCAAGTTGATAAGCACGTTCAAAATATTTTACAGCCTGTTTGATTTGTTTTTGTTGATAAAATAAAACGCCCAATGCCGAAGAAATTTCTGCGCGTTCAGGCATTTGCGTAGCCAACTCTTGGTACAATTGAATGGCTTGTGATGTCTCACCCAGACGAATATACAACGCACCCAACTTATTTTTCACCTGTAAATCATCAGGATGCGATGTTAAAAAGGTCTTTAAATAACCTTTTGCTTCTTTTTCATGACCCTGTTTTAAGGCAATCTCACTTTGCAACAAGGGTACATCAGCATCATTGGGTGCAAGGCGCTGCATCTGTTGAAGAGATGTTAACGCTTGGGCATACTTTTTTTCATGCACAAAAACATTGGCATCCAATTTTCTTAATGCCGCTGTATCATGGCGTTGAATCGCCGTTTGAATGGCAATATGTGCCAATTCCCAACGCTTGGTCTCCATAAACAAGGCAATTTGCAAGCGTCGAGCGGGTAAAAAATCAGGCGACACGCTTAATAAGCGGGTCAATTCATCCAAAGCTTCAGCATATTGGTGTTGCGCTGCCAACACTCGCGCATACATGGTGAAGAGACGCAACACATCTTCTTTTTGTGTGCCTTGAGCCAATGGCACATGTGCTAACAAGGATCCCAACAAGACTCTACTTTCATCCAGCCTTTCATTTTGCAACCACAGTTGCACCAATTGTAAACGTGGCTCAATCGACCATTTTTCTTCATCTTCTTTCGAGCGTTTCAACTTCTGATTCAAAGCTTCTAAAAATTGCAATGCCAGCATTCGATGCTGTTCTTGCAACGCTGTTTGCGCTCCCAGATAAAGAAAACGCGAGCTATAACGCATCAAATCTTCGATATGAAGCCTATGTACTTTTTTTGGTGCCACTTGTGACACTGGCTTTTCAGTCCCCAGATGCTCAACTATATCCTTTTCAACAGCATCTTTTTTAACCGTCGCACAGGCGGTCAGTCCGCACGCCAATAAAGCCCATAAAAACAACCTCATTGCACAGCCTCCGTCAGCAACACTGGATGAAACTGTTGCGTATCATCGTGCGGTTCCCAACAACGAATATCCAAAACTTCACCCTCACATACACTCACAATCGGATACAAAAAGCCTTCCCATGCACCATCCAAATCGGTGGGTGAAGGTTTTGCAGGACAATCAGGATGCGAGTGAAAGACACCAATAATTTCCACATCACGACCGCGAATATCACGATCCACAGCTTGATAACCCGCTGGATCCAGTTGAAAACGATCCGATGCTCGTTCTATGTTCATATTGGTGACCTGACGTGCTTCCGATACATGCCAGCCATCGGCATCGATGCGCCCCAGCAAAAGCCCACAAATTTCATTGGGATAACCTGATACAGCCATATCTTTCATGGCTTCTCGCGCATCTTTTGATATATCACACGATGTTGCTGCAACTTGCTGACTCCATACCGCGATATATTCTGGACTGCGAAATCGTACAGGTTCATATTTTGTGAATGACAAATTTAGGCTCCCTTCTTGCGCACCTCAGTACACCATAAGAATGCAGGCAAACTATCAACTGCGCTTCAATTGCCAATATATAGCCGCCAATAAAACAAACAGTATGCATTGCCGCACCGCAAAGATTCGTTATATTGTAAGCTCGTTCAATATACCCAAAACACATTTATACAGCTACGGAGGGACAAACCATGTTGATTCTCACACGCAAACCTGGTGAAGTCATCACCATTGGTGAAGATATTCAAATTCATGTTTTAAACATCAAAGGCGGACAAGCTCGCATTGGCATTGATGCACCGCGCCATATCTCTGTCAATCGAGAAGAAGCCATACCACAGCATGTACATTCCAAACCCAAAAATACACCCAAAACAGAAGCACCCAAAACAGAAGCATCCAAATAAACGACCTTCATACCCTTAGTCAAATGAAGGAAAAAACAAAGACTTTGCCAAGTTTGTTAAAAAAGATTAAAGAACAGGTGAAATATGTTCTTGAGTTGCTTTTAAAAATTGGCATCATGGCGACCTGATTTTTATTTGGGTTAAATTTTTTTAATGCTGGGAGGCTTAATATTATGTGGTCAATTATTGAAAGCACCATAGATTATACAACAGGTGATGTATTCGAAATGTATGCTGTGATTACAGCCGTCTCATTTGCAATTGTAATTTTCATGTTTAAAAATGCATGCAATAAAGACGATTAATTTAAAGTATATAGATTCAATAGGAGGGTTTAGAATGAAACGTTTAATGCTAATAAGTGCAGCCATGTTATTGACTGTAAGCTGGATGGCTCCAAGCTCAATGGCGGGAGAAGTCATTGGCAATCCAGATAAGGGTCGTGTTATTTTTGAAAGCGGCGTCGGCGATAATGTCCCAGCCTGTGCGGGATGTCATGGCACGGGTGGTTTGGGGGCAGATGATATGGGTACACCACGCCTAGCTTACCAAGTACAAAAATATATTTGGAAGCAGTTGGAAGATTTTGCCAGCGATAAACGCATGGATAACACCATGTACCAAATGAATGACATCGCCAAGGCATTGAGTGAAGAACAACGCCGTGATGTTGCTGCTTACGTTCATACGCTTAGAACACCTTTCTTGGGATCAGATTTGAATCAAATGATTGCTGATGGTGACAAAGTGGGCGTTGGATACAAAGGGCAAATTCTTGTTGAATATGGCATTCCTTCTCGTGGTATCCCAGCTTGCATGAGCTGTCATGGTTTTCACGGTCGTTCTGCGGGTAATTTATTCCCAGCCATTGGGGGTCAACGCTATGTTTATTTGAAACATGAGCTCGAAGCATTTCGTGCTGGTCATGATACGCCTTCATCTGAAGATGATGCCTCTCGCGATAACGACCCAATGGCAATCATGCGTAATGTTGCGTTTCGTTTAACGGATGAAGATATTGCTAATGTTGCTACCTTCTTAACTGCGACCAAGGCTACTACTATTGGTAACCCCGGAGCACCTGCTCGTTAATTGTTCATTTTGAACATTTAATATCCAAAGATATATGAGAGAAGGGGGGCTTTTGCCTCCCTTTTTTTATGACCCAACATTGAATACCCTACAACTTTTGAATATATCACCCACCTGCCTAAAAGCACCATCACTCCCGAAACTTTGTATCGGGAATCCATAGGAAATTACCATGATTTCACGTTATACACTCATTTTCCTCACCCTCTTGATGACATCATGTAGCAGTATGGAAGAACCAGAAATCCCAGCCAACACCCTTGAACAACTCACTGGCATCTGGATCAACCCAACACACAGCGCCAGTTTACATTTCTATCATGATGAAACCGTCAAACTTATATTCCCCAAGCATCAACCGCCTATAAAAATGATTTCTTCTTACCAAGCCATCAAAGGTAAAAATATCGGTATTGCTCTGGGTGGTTTTTGGACAGGCCCTATGATGGTCAATATCACTCAATTACCACAAGGAAAACTTACCGTTTTATTTCCAGATAAAGAATCCATGCAGTTCCAGCGCCAGCCATAATCCATCAAGAATATGTGTAACTTTACCATTCGCCATGAAAAATAACACGCATAGTCACATCCTTTTCATTTTATCAAGCATCCATTAAAACCCAGAGTACATCCGTTGCAACACCTGCTGAATCCACTGCGTTCTCAATGATTTTGCAACACTTTCACGCTGTGCCTCAATAACCACAGCACCCCCTGTTGCAAATACATCGCCCTGCACAGCCACCACACCCGATTGCCAACGCTCCTTATCCTGATACAACACACGCATACGACCTGAAATCGTCAAGCGGTATTGATTGGCAACGCCAGAACCATCAAACGATGTGGCACGCATGCTTTCTTGAGCATGCTCAATATAAATATGCAGCACCGCATCTTTGGATTCATCATTTTTCTTGAATAAAGGCAAAGCCATGCGTTGCACCAATGATTTTTCAGCCACAGCCAGCAAAGCATCATCACCCGAAAGTATTTGAACTTGCAGAGCCACGGCATCCTTAGGCACAACATTAGATATTCCACCTTGCCCGACCAGATGGTAGCCACATGCGCTTAAAATTAAGGCACATGCAGCACCAGTAAGCCAACGCATCATGCGAGGCGCACCACAATATTCAGCAAGCGACCTTTGACCAAAATCACCTTCACAATATTCATATTTTCCAACCACTTCGCAATACCAGCATCTTGCTGTGCCAATGACAAAGCTTCATCTTGACTTACGCCTGCAGGCACAAGAATTTCACCCCGTTTTTTACCTTGTACTTGAACCACCAAGGGGATTTCATCTTGAATCAAGGCTTGAACATCGACTTCTGGCCAAGTTTCACTCACGGATAAATTTACAAAACCCAAGCGTTCGCCGCATTCACAGGCAAAGTGTGGGACAAGCGGAGTGAGCATTTTCACCAATGCCGACAATCCTTCATGCAAAGCTACAAGCCCTTCTTTTCCTTGAATATCAAACGCATACAAGGCATTGGTCAATTCCATTTGTGCTGCAATGGCCACATTAAACGCAAAACCATGTTCAAAAGCACGCGTCACTTTCTCAATGGTCAGATGAATGTTACGCCGTAAATCTTTGATGGCTTTGGCATCATCTTCACCTGTTGCATCTATATCCAATCGTTCAAACAAACGCCATACGCGATTTAAAAAACGGTGCGCGCCTTCCACACCATTTTCTTCCCACTCCAAATCTTTTTCGGGCGGAGCCGCAAATAAGGTGAACAAACGCGCCGTATCACAACCATATTTTTCAATGATGGCATGAGGGTCAATAGTATTACCCTTGGATTTGGACATTTTTGTCCCATCCAATAAGACCATGCCTTGCGTTAATAGATTTTTGAACGGTTCAGAACCCACGTCATCGCCATCAAACAAGCCCACATCGCGCATCAATTTATGATAAAAACGAGCATACAACAAATGCAATACAGCATGTTCCACACCACCAATATATTGATCGACCGGCCCCCAATGCTTTATATCCGCAGCATCCACCATGGCAGTATCACAGCCTGCCGACATATAACGATTCATATACCATGATGATTCCATAAAGGTATCAAAGGTATCCGCTTCACGCTGAGCAGCCTTGCCACAGCTAGGACAATTCACATTCAAAAAACGTTCACATTCAGCCAAGGGCGATGAGCCACCTGTCGGCTGTAAATCTTCAGGCAATACCACGGGTAAATCACTTTCAGGCACAGCCACCGCCCCACAATCATGACAATGAATCACAGGAATGGGCGCGCCCCAATAACGTTGACGTGAAACCAACCAATCACGCAAACGGTATTGAATCCTTTTCTTGCCCTTGCCGTGTGTTTCCAACCATTCAATGATGGTTTGCTTGGCAGCTTGTGATTTTAAACCATCAAACTCGCCCGAATCCATCAACACACCTGCATCGGTGTACGCAGACTCACCCACAGTCACATCACCTGCGGCGTTGGTAATCACCTGCTTGATATTCAAGCCATATTTTTTAGCGAAATCATAATCACGTTCATCATGCGCAGGCACACTCATCACCGCGCCCGTGCCATATGACATCAAGACAAAGTTTGCCACCCAAACAGGTATGCTTTCACCTGTAACAGGATGAATTGCATTCACACCCAATGCCATTCCCTTCTTTTCCATGGTGGCGACATCGGCTTCTTTGGTGGAAATCGTGGCGCATTCTTTCAAAAACACTGCCAGACCCGCATTATTTTCAGCCGCTTGCATGGCTAAAGGGTGCGCCGCTGCCACTGCCATATACGTCACCCCCATTAAAGTATCAGGGCGCGTGGTGAAAATATCCAACACTTCATCCGATTTTTCTACTTGAAAGGCCACTTCTGCACCGCTGGATTTACCAATCCAATTGCGTTGCATACCCAGCACTTTTTCAGGCCAACCATCCAGTTGATTCAAATCATCCAACAGTTCTTCAGCATAGGCTGTAATATTGATAAACCATTGTTTCAGGTTCTTTTTCACCACCGCTGTATCACAACGCCAGCAGGCTCCACCGACCACTTGCTCATTGGCAAGCACTGTATGACAAGGGTTACACCAGTTCACTTCCGCTTCTTTTTGATATGCCAAACCTTTTTCCATCAACTTGGTGAACATCCATTGTTCCCAGCGATAATATTCAGGTTTACAGGTGGCAATTTCACGTGACCAATCATACGACAAACCCAAGCGTTTCAATTGCCCACGCATTTGATCAATATTGGCATACGTCCACTCCGCAGGCAGACGCTTGTGTTTAATCGCTGCATTTTCCGCTGGCAAACCAAAAGCATCCCAACCAATCGGGTGCAACACATTAAAACCTTGCATCCGCTTATAACGCGCCACCGCATCACCCAAACAATAGTTGCGCACATGCCCCATGTGTAAATGACCCGATGGATAGGGAAACATTTCAAGACAATAGTAGGTTTCACGCAAATCATTCGGATCATCGCATGTTACATCAATGTTGGATGCTTCCCATTGCTTCTGCCATTTTTTTTCAATGGACTGTGCATTATAATAAAAGGGTTGCGTCTGTTCGGATGGGTTCACTCATGTATCTCCTGAAATTCTTCATTGCGCGGGAATCATGATGAATTCACAAAATAAATCCATGCATTGACATTATCCCCCAGGGCAATCGCATGAGAATGCACTTTTGTCCAAGTGGTGTATTTTCACACTTATGAGGACTACTTCGCTGACCAAACCAACTGTGCTTGATTATTTTTTTATCATTTCAGATTGCGGAGAGCCATGTTTTTTTTCGAGGCGATTAGCTTTCAAAGCCAACTGACCCAGTGTCTGCTGCTTCTCCCACAACCAACACATTCATCATGCTTGCATTTCCTTTTCCCACTCCTTTAAAACTTTATGCATCTCAATATATGTTTCCGCATATTGTTTTGCACACTCGCTAATGCTTTCGCGTAACTCAACATCAGATTGTAAAACTTGTACTGCCACAAGAAAATCAGCCACGTTTTCAGGATCACAGCGATATACACAAGGTTTATCACCCAAAGCAAGCTGCCCCAGTTCCGTGTTCTCTTCGGCTGTAACAATGGCAATACCACCCACCGCCAAGATGTTGGTAAGCTTGGATGGCAACACCAAATCCGCAGCACCCGCTTTTTGAATCACCAAATGAATATCTGCGGCACTTAACATTGCAGGCAGCTTATCCAAAGGCTGCAAAGGTAAAAAACATATATTCTGCAAGCCCTGCGCTTTAGCTTGAGTTTCAAGTTCGGCTTTATTCGCACCTTGCCCGCAAATTACAAATTGGACTTCAGATAACTCGGCTGCAACCGCCAGTAAAATATTTAACCCTTGTTTAACTGCAATATTCCCTGAATACAAACAAAGGGTTTGCTCCTCAGCAATACCCAAACCATAACGAAATTCACTTCCACCCACTTCATCATACTTCATCGATGATAAGTTTGCCCAATTTGGAAAGAAAACAGGGGCTTGTACCCCTTTATCGCCCAACTTTTTCATCATGGATTGCGATATGCTTGAAACCACATCAAAGTGCTTCATCAACCAACGCTCTACAAGCAACACTGTCGATTTCATCCATGCAAACGGAAAATACCAAGGTCAAACGCTGCATCGACTTCAAAATCTTGAATATGAAGCCAGCATTTTGCACCCGATAACCTAGCGGTAAGCCAAGCCATTGGCGCACACAACAATGGTGGCTCAATCACCATCACCACATCAGGCTTCCAAAATATGTGTTTAAGCATGATAGGAAAACTTGAAAGCGCAAAACTCGCCAAATGAATAATTCGCTTTAACCCAGAAGCTTTTGCAGGCACATAAAGCGGGCAACGATAAACCAACACACCATCAATCACCTCTTTTCGATAGGTAAGCTGTATCTACTTGGCTCTTTTGAAAATCAAGTGGGTAAGCAAAATTTATTGACCTTGAAAAAGTCCAACTTTCCAGTCATTAGGTAAGCCATCGTTTTGAAATGTTCAAATTTGTATCCACGTGCTTTACGTTTTGCGGCTTGTAATACCG
>JAUZQO010000063.1 GCA_030950925.1 Mariprofundaceae bacterium | reverse complement strand
GTTTTAGAGAACATATTGGTAAAAAAACCTAGTGTTTGTAACACATTGATTTATAAAGCGTATATTAAAAATAACATCGGGGTTTGGGGGATGTTATTTTTAATATACCACAATATTCTAGAATGTTATGGTTACTCGCTTCCTTTGCGCTAAACGCGCTGAATCTTGGCGAAGGTATTGTGGTCTGCAATGACCATGAGGAAGTCGGCAGTATGTCAACCGCTGGCGCACAGGGAAACTTTTTGAGTTCGGTTTTGGCGCGCTTATGTGAAAATGAGGAAAACCTTTCTCGAATGATAGCATCAAGTCTTATGGTATCGGTGGATAATGCTCATGCCATCCATCCCAATTTTCCTGATAAACATGAACCGAGCCATGGCCCCATCATCAATGCTGGTCCTGTAGTGAAAATCAATGCCAACCAGCGTTATGCCACAAACAGTGCAACCAGTGCAATTTTCCAGCATTGTTGTACTTTGGCAGATGTACCTGTGCAATCGTTTGTGGTGCGTTCAGATATAGGTTGTGGCAGCACCATTGGTCCGATCACTGCCAATGTTTTGGGGGTGCGCACTGTCGATGTGGGTGTGCCAACCTTTGCGATGCATTCTATTCGTGAACTGGCGGGGCGTATGGATGCGTTTTATTTATATCGTGTATTGTTGCAGTATTTTAAATAGAAACAGGGGAGTACGGTCGAATCAGGTTCTCCCTTAAACCTTCGATGATAGGGTGACAAACACAGCCTTGCATATGGTCATTGACCAACCCCATGGCCTGCATAAAGGCATAGGCGGTTGTGGGACCAAAGAACTTCCAACCTCGTCGTTTTAAATCCTGACTCAAGGACTGAGATCTTTGGGTGATACTGGGAATTGGATGGTGATATTCACCTTTGCCAATATGTGATTCAGGAAACTTGGCTTCCCACTGCCAAATATAGGCTGCGAGCGAACCAAATTCATCTACAATTTCAAGGGTACGATGGGCATTTTTCAGGGTCGCGTTAATTTTACCGCGATGGCGAACAATGCCTGCATCTTGCAGTAAGCGGGTGACATCTTCTGCATCAAAGTGAATGATTTGATTGAAATCAAACCCTGCAAATGCTTGACGAAAATTCTCGCGCTTGCGCAGAATGGTGAGCCAAGATAAACCCGCCTGAAAACCTTCCAAACACATTTTTTCAAAGAGTTTTATATCATCTTGGGTGGGTCGTCCCCATTCATGGTCATGGTAGTGTTGGTATCGTAAATCGTCCCCTGCCCAGCGGCAACGGGTGATGCCATCGCTGGCTGTGTGTAAATAGGCGGCTTGGGTGATCTGAGGCTTGTTGTATCGATTCATGTTACGCTGTTGTTTTGGAAAACAAATGAATCACTGCCACACCTGCAACAATCAAAGCCATACCAATGGTGGCGGGTAAATCGGGTGTTTGTTGGTACAACACTTTGCCAACAATAGTGACCAATACAATGCCAACGCCTGACCAAATCGCATAAGTAATACCAATGGGCATGGTGCGTAAAACCAATGTCATCAAGTAAAAAGATAGAACATAACCCACAATGACAATAAAACTGGGTGTTAGACGTGTAAATTCTTCAGATGCTTTGAGCGCGCTGGTTGCAGTGACTTCAGCGATAATCGCAAGTGCCAAATAAATATAAGTCATACATACCTCCAGTAAAAAACATGATAAGAACGCATTGCTTGATTGTTGGCAATATATTTTCACACTCCAATCTGGTTGAAAAAAGGGCTGGAGGGATTTTGTTGATGAATCAAGACAATATTGAATCTATTTTAGAAGAAACACGGATTTTTTCACCGCCGCAATCAGACACATTATTTTCATCATTGCAAGACTGGCAAGCCATACAACATCGCTTTGAACACCATTTTACAAAGACTTGGGGAGATTTGGCACGTCAACACTTGGTGTGGCAAAAGCCTTTTAGCCAAGTATTGGATGAAAGCAACCCTCCTTTTTATCAATGGTTTGCTGATGGTCAGCTCAACCTTTCTGAAAACTGCCTTGATCGCCATGTAAACCATGGTTTGGGTCAGCGCACTGCGATTATTTGGCAAGGTGAACCTGGAGATGTGCGTCATATTTCGTATGCCAAATTATTGGTAGATGTGTGCAAAGCTGCCAATGCACTTAAATCTTTGGGTGTTCAAAAAGGGGATAGGGTGGTGCTTTATATGCCCATGATTCCTGAGGCTGCCATGGCCATGTTGGCGTGTGCGCGTATCGGTGCGACACATTCGGTGGTCTTTGGTGCTTTTTCTGCTCAATCACTGCGTGATCGCGTGGAAGATGCAGGTGCAAGCGTAGTGATTACAGCCGATGGGGGGTATCGCCGTGGTCATGTTCATGATTTGAAATCATCGGTGGATGATGCATTGAGTCAGGGATGCGAGAGCGTGAACCATGTGTTGGTGGTCAAACGTGGTGGTAATGATGTGGCATGGCAAGAAAATCGTGATGTGGATTGGCATGAGGCATTGGCAGCCCAACCCGATACATGTCCTCCCGAAATATTAGATTCGGAACACCCACTATTTATTCTTTATACTTCGGGATCTACAGGCAAACCCAAAGGTATTGTGCATAGCACGGCGGGTTATTTGTTGTGGGCGCATTTAACCATGCAGTATAGTTTTGATTTTAAGCCTGAATCGGATGTATTTTGGTGTACCGCAGATGTGGGTTGGATTACAGGGCATTCCTACTCGGTATATGGACCTTTATGCAATGGCGGTACGACCTTGATGTATGAGGGCGTGCCAACATACCCAGATGCAGGACGTATTTGGAAAATTTGCCAAGCGCATCAAGTCAGTGTGTTTTATACCGCACCCACAGCCATTCGCGCCTGCATCAAAGCAGGGGATGATTACCCCAATGCCTATGATTTATCAAAACTTCGTGTATTAGGCACAGTCGGTGAACCGATCAACCCTGAGGCTTGGATGTGGTATCATCAAGTGATTGGTCAAGAGCGCTGCCCTATCGTGGATACATGGTGGCAGACTGAAACAGGTGGACACATGGTTGCCCCCATGCCATTTAGCACGCCCACCAAGCCTGGTTCAGCTACTTTGCCATTACCAGGTGTGTTTGCAGAAGTGGTGGATGCCGATGGTGAGGTGGTCAAAGAGGGTGGTGGGCTTTTGGTATTAACCAAGCCTTGGCCTTCGATGCTTCGCGGCATTTGGGGCGATCAATCCCGTTTTATCGAAACATATTGGCAAAAGTTTGCCGATAAAGGCTATTATTTTGCAGGCGATGGTGCGCGTAAAGATGAAGATGGTTATATATGGATTATGGGGCGTGTGGATGATGTCTTGAATGTATCGGGGCATCGTTTGGGTACGATGGAAATTGAATCTGCCTTGGTATCCCATCCTACCGTAGCCGAGGCAGCTGTGGTCGGTCGCCCCGATGACATCAAAGGCGAAGGAATTTTTGCTTTTGTCACCCTCAAGGAAAAAGAAACAAAAAATTTGGAGCAAGTGCTTCGCACCCATGTCGCCCAAGAAATTGGCGCGATTGCCAAGCCTGATGTCATTCGTTTTACCCATGATTTGCCCAAAACACGTTCAGGTAAAATCATGCGTCGTTTGTTGCGTGATATAGCCGCAGGTAAAGAAATAACCTCGGATATTTCAACCTTAGAAAATCAAAGCGTGATTGCAATACTACAGGATCAATAACGGATGATGTCTGTATATATGGGGCGCATGGGTGCAGCAGCACGCACCTATGCCACTGCATTAAGCATGATGATGTTCATCTTGCTTGCCATGCATTTTTACCTGCAAGCTTGGAGTCAAAAACAAGCCGAAACTTGGGTTGCAACATGGGAAAAAACATACCATGCCCATGTTGGGCAAGTGAATTTACACATGTTGCGAGGTGCATTGAAATTGAAAAATGTGCGTTGGCAATCGGATGATGTGAACATGGATATTCCCATCTTATTGGTGCATGGCATATTCGCAGGCACGTTGCAGCAAGTGAAAATAACCGATATGACCATGCATGACCCACACCTTCAATTCAGCCAAGCTTGGATACAAAAAACTTGGCAACATAAAAATACGCTATTATCTCACCTGCCTTGGTCACCGATGTTGGCATCGCTTCATGCTGCGAAAGTGTATGGTTTACACGCCTCTTTACTGGGAAAAAAACAAGATACCCCAGTATTAAATTGTCAGTGGTCGGATATGCCACGCGCATGGTCATGCGATGGTCAAAATCAACATGCTGGTACATTACAGGTGAAGGCATCTGGGCAATCTGGGCATGCCGTTTGGACAGATATGCAAGATGATGTATGGATGCAAGTGTTTGGGCTGCCATCTCAAACGGGTCTTTGGCAAGGTGAAGCCAGTTGGCAAGCCGATCAAATATCAGGGCAGGCAGTTTGGGCATCGAATGATGCAAGTCAGGATCTTGGGCGAGTGGTATGGCATGGGGAAAAAGAAGCCAATACATGGCAAACACGCTTGTACTTCAAGCATACACCCTTGCATATGTTCGCCAACAAAGTGCCGCATCTATTTGGGCAAGCATGGCAACAAGGGTTTGCCACAGGCAATGTCGATATGCTTGGTAAGGTGATGACTTCCGATGTATTGATGTTTGAAGATGTATGGTTTCAAGGCAAGGATACATCATCCCTTCACTTGGATCATATTCAGTTATCTCATGTTCAACTTGATACTTATTCACAAATATTCAAGGCAGAAAGCATGGAGGCGAAAGGTGGAACATGGCATTTTCAAAACCTATTATCCGATGCCCAACAGAATCATTCATCACCTTGGACAGTCATGATACCTAAAATTTCTTGGCAAGGGATGGCATGGCAAGATATGCAACATGATTTGATGTTATCGGATGTTTATGGTGATGCTTCATGGCAAGGAAAGGATGGAACATTGCATGCCCATCAAGCCAATAAACAAGGTTTATGGGATATTACCATCAAGCAACAAGCAGGTGAAACCTTGGGGCTTGATATGGATGCTGAAAAAGTGCCGTTACGTTTGCTGCGTAGCCTACTTCCCAAAGTATTACAAACGCAGGGTTACTTCAATGGTGATGTTGGCTTTCATTTGCAAGGTCATATTTCATCAAATGCTTGGCAGTTAAATGGCGACATCAATATTGAACATTTTTCTTGGCAACATGCTGATGGAACATGGCAGGCGGCATTTTTGGATTTACAAGGCGCACAGTTATCATCGGATCACCCTTTTCAAGTCACAATGATGAATATTCAGGATTGGACAGGCTTGGTTTCAATACAGCCGTGGATGCAAAATACTACACAAAATAGTACAGTAGAACCCATTTCCGTGTTGCAGATGCCTTTTTGGTTGGGTGATTGGGAGGTAGAGAAGCTCCACTTTTCTCAAGGTTACTTGAGTATTGGGCAAGAAGACAAAGTTTGGTTTACATCAGATTTCATGGATTTTTCGCCAGTTCAACCATCGCATGTCATGGATGTAAATATTCAAGGTCATATCGGAGAAGGGGTATTTCAATGGCAAGGGCAATGGTCACCTTGGTTACCCAAGCCTTGGTTTGATGCAAATATTCATCTAAAAAACGCCTTACCTTTTGTTGCCAAGGATTGGTTGCACCTTTCAGCACTACCCAGTTTCACACAAGGGCGCATCTCATTGGAGATGAATATTCACCCACAAGATGGACAGTACACGCTCTATGCAGGGGATTTCAAGGTGCATCTGAAACACGCCCAATTGGAACAAGGTCTGGCTTCAAATCCACGTTTTGAAGCCTTAACGGGTTATGCACCCCACGCATTGTTTCAACGTATTGCACCACAAGGCTCAATTAGCACGAAACAAACCTTTGAACACCTCAACTTAGCGCAAGGTTTTCAGGTGGGTATATTGGGTGATATGTTACTTTCTGATTGGTTGCAACAAAGTCAACAAACGATATTGGATGATACACCCAAGCTTGTACATGATGATATTGCCATTCGTTTACATGCTGTGCAGCGAGATAGTTTTAAGCACAATGAACGGGTGCGTTTGCGTCAAATTTTGCATGCCTTGCAAGCCCACCGTGATTGGTATGTCGTGTTAAATCCAATGTTGGGGCAAAGCCCATTGAATGAGGATATGCTGCAACGCATTCGTCAAACACAACGTCAAATTGAACATTTTTTAGTGGAAAGAGGTGTATCTGTTTCACGCATTTTGCCGCGTTTTCCTTTGGAGTCACAGCGTTCAGGGGATATGATAGGGATTCAATTGCAGATGATGTAGAACACATAGGAAAGCGTAACTGGGGAAGAAGCATGGACGATTTAACGCCAAAAAATCTCAAAGCAATTTTACACTCTAAGCGTGCCAATATTTATTATTTGGAACACTGCCGTGTCATGCAAAAAGATGGGCGTGTGCTTTACCTCACCGAAGAAGAAAAAGATAAGCAATATTGGAATATCCCCATTGCCAACACCACTTGTATGTTATTGGGAACAGGCACATCCATCACCCAAGCAGCCATGCGAATGCTGGCATCGGCTGGTGTCTTGGTTGGATTCAGTGGTGGTGGCGCAACCCCATTGATTGCTGCCAATGAAATCGAATGGCTATCACCACAAAGTGAATACCGTCCGACAGAATATGTGCAAGGCTGGATGTCGTGGTGGTTTGATGATAAGCAACGCTTAAAAGTTGCCCAACAGTTTCAACAAAGCCGCATCGCTTACATGCAAACCGTGTGGGCAAAAGATAGGGATTTACAGCTTGAAGGGTTTACACTGGATGATGATATAAGCCCTGCTATCCAAAAGTTTTCCACACGCATCGAGCAATCCGTCAATGTCACTGAATTATTGTTGGTGGAAGCACAACTGACCAAAACATTGTATAAAATTGCTGCCCATCGAACCAAAATCCAAGGGTTTACCCGTGATCATAAACAAACCGATGATGCCAATGCCTTTTTGAACCATGGCAACTATTTGGCGTATGGTTTGGCAGCCACCACCTTGTGGGTGTTGGGTATTCCGCATGGTTTTGCAGTGATGCATGGCAAAACACGGCGTGGCGCACTGGTCTTTGATGTCGCGGATTTAATCAAGGACACCTTGATTCTGCCGTGGGCATTTATTTGCGCCAAAGAGGGCGCAACCGAACAAGAATTTCGGCAGCAGTGTTTGCAAAACTTCACCCAACACAAGGCACTGGATTTTATGTTTGATACCGTGAAAGAAATGAGTCAAATCAATCATAAAACATTGACAAAAGATTTTTAATAAGTCTATTATAAATCTTAATAACGGATGTTACGCATTTCGCATGAAATACATGCTTATTCTCCAGTACGTCACCCTCGAGTGCTTTTATCGAGGGTCTTTTGTTTCAAATCATAGATCCCCGATACAAGATTTCGGGGATGACACTGTTTTTTACAAGGTGCGTAACATCAGTTAATAAACATCCCCGCCGCAAGCAGCGGGGAATTAGACCCGCAGAGATTAAAGTGTGTTAAGGAGGTAATTATGGCTGCAACTATATTAGCTGATACTGTGATTAGCATTTCAGATCTAAAAAAGAACCCTACACTTGCAGTAGCACAGGGAGAAGGTTTTCCTGTGGCTGTATTGAACAAAAATCACCCTGAATTTTATTGTCTTCCCGTAGAATCGTATGAGGCTTTGTTAAATAAAATTGAGGATTTGGAGTTGAATGCCTTGGCAGATTCAAGGTCGAATCAAGCGCGTATAAAAGTCAATGTAGATGACTTATAAACTTGAGTTTGTACGCGATGCTTTCAAGGAATGGAATGCCTTGGATGCAAGTATTCAGAAGCAGTTTAAGAAAAAACTGCTACAGCGTTTGGAAAACCCAGACGTTGCCTCGGCTCGTTTGATTGGTTCACAACATCATTACAAAATAAAACTGCGCAGTGCAGGATTTCGTCTGGTTTATGAAGTGCATGAGCAGGAAGTGCTGGTGTTGGTGGTTGCTGTTGGTAAACGTGAACGCAATGCCGTTTATAAAGCTGCTGCGAAACGGCTATAGTCGTTTAAGTATGAATACTACATTATGTTGCTGTCACCCTCGAATGCTTGTGTCGAGGGTCTATTGATAGATTCCAGACACAAGCACTCTGGAATGACGGTGGTTTAATACTTGAATCACTATATTGCCATGATGGTGACCTTTGTTTCTCAATGTGAAAAAAAATCCCTACCAAAAACACGGCACGGAGCATTGCTCTTTGATGTGGTGGATTTAATCAAGGCTACCTTGATTTTACTGGGGGCATTTATA
This sequence comes from Mariprofundaceae bacterium, assembly GCA_030950925.1. Lineage (GTDB taxonomy): Bacteria > Pseudomonadota > Zetaproteobacteria > Mariprofundales > Mariprofundaceae. Next base: position 7,946 of record JAUZQO010000063.1, on the reverse strand, counting down.
GGCATTATGTTTTCGTCACCCTCGAGTGCTTGTGTCGAGGGTCTATCGATAGATTCCAGACACAAGCACTCTGGAATGACGGTGGTTTAATACTTGAATCACTATATCATTAGATTCCCGATACAAGATTTCGGGAATGTGTACATTTGATTACATTTAATTCCAAACAGAGGTGAAAATATGTCCACTACCATGACGATACGTATTGATGAAGAGATTAAAAATCAATTGGGCAAGCTTGCCGAGTCTTCCAATTGTTCGAAATCTTTTTTAGCCGCAGAAGCAATCAAGACATATATTGCGTTGAATGCATGGCAAATGCAGGAGATAGAGGCTGCTCTTGTAGAGGCGGATAGTGGTCAGTTTGCCAGCGATGCAGAAGTCCATACCGTGATTGAAAAATGGGTTCCAAGTGAAAATTAAATGGTTGAAAACAGCCTTGAAGAACCCTGATCAGGAAGCGAAATACATTGCAAAAGATAACCCCGTGGCAGCAGCCAATATGGTTGAGAAAATCATGCATGATGTTGGGCTTCTTTCAAGTCATCCATCTCTAGGTCGAACGGGTAGAATACATGGCACAAGGGAGTTAATCATTGATCCTATGTCATACATCATTCCTTATCGAATGAGAGGTAACAATGTTGAAATTTTACGTGTCTTTCATGCATCAAGAAAACGACCTACAAAGTGGTGACAAACGATGATGGTGACCTTTGTTTCTCAATGTGAAAAAAAATCCCTACCAAAAACGCGCCGTGTACTTGATGCCTTTGCCAATCGCATTGGCAGTCGTACATGGCAAACAGTCATCACCCAAGAAGGCTTGCAAGCAGTAAAAGACCTACTGCGCAGCACTGCATCAAAAAATACGGCGGTGTCCTGCCATTGGTTAAAAAGCCGTAGCCGCAGTGAATTGGTGTGGATTGTGGGCAACAGGAGTAAGTTCAACGCTCAAGGGATTGTGCCTGTGAATTATACGCAACAAGAAAATATTTTAAAACATTCAAATGAAGAGAATTGGTCTTTTTTACCTGCGCTTGAGGCAATGACTGTATTTTCGGCTCTTTTACACGATTTTGGTAAACTTACTGTGCTGTTTCAAGATAAATTAAAAGGAAAGAGTGAAAGCCAAAGCGACCCACTTAGGCATGAATGGGTTTCAGTCTTGTTTCTTGTTGCCATTGTCAATCAGAAAAGTGATGAGGATTGGTTGGATAGCTTAATCACGGATGAGGTGCATAAGAAAATATCCAGCCTTACAGTATCTAACGTATCCAACCCATTGAAGAACTTACCGCCGCTTGCAAGCATGATTGCGTGGCTGATTGTTTCACACCACAAGCTTCCTGTTTTAGAAAAAAATAAAGGCAAAAGTATACAATTATTAGAATTATTTTCACAGATCAATGCCTCATGGGGTTATGAGAATAAAGAGCAAGGGAAAGATTTTTCTGAATGGTTTAAATATGCTGAATTGCCGAGTAAATCTATTGAATGGCAACAAGAAATAAAAAGCCATGCGATTAAATTGAAGACGTTGTTACCACAAATTCAAATGCTTTTTAATTCAACATCATTGAGGCCTGCTATGACGTATTCACGCATGTGCTTAATGCTTGCCGACCATTTTTATTCATCACAGCCCAAAGACCCACATTGGCATAGTAGTGTTACATTATTTGCCAATACAGACCATCAAAAAAAACTGAAACAACAATTGGATGAACATTTGGTTGGGGTAGCAAGGCAGGCAAAGAAAAATATTAAAAAGTTACCGAAGCTTGAAGGTGTTTTTAATCAGGATATTCGAATCGTTGATAATGAGAAGTTAAATCAAAAAAGCCCCAAGGCATATAAGTGGCAAGATACTGCCGCGACTAATATCAAAAAGTGGAAACGTGAAGAAGAAGGGCTTGATAAACATCAATTTGGTTTTTTTGCTGTGAATATGGCTTCTACAGGTAAAGGAAAAACCTTTGCCAACGCAAAAATCATGCAGGCACTCTCTGCCAATGAAGAAAGTTTGCGATATATCTTAGCACTGGGTTTAAGAACCCTTACGTTACAAACAGGCGATGAATACAAATCTAAAATAGGCTTAAAAGATAATGAATTGGCTGTACTGATTGGCTCTAAAGCCATCGTTGATTTGCACAAACAAAATAACACTGGATCTGAATCCAGCACCAGCCTTTTTGATAGTGAATTGATATTTGATGAGGATTTTCCAGAACAGGGACTCGATACAGTTTTAAAGAATCCAAAAGATAGGCAGTTTTTATATGCACCCGTGCTGACTTGCACCATTGACCACATTATTCAGGCAACTGAAATAAAGCGAGGGGGTCGATATATTTTACCAACCATGCGGCTCATGTCATCCGACTTGGTGATTGATGAAATTGATGATTTTGATGACAAAGATTTAATTGCAATAGGTCGCCTGATTCATCTGGCTGGCATGTTGGGGCGAAAAGTAATGATTTCATCGGCAACCATTCCACCTGATTTAGCAGAAGGTTATTTTAATGTTTACCACTCTGGTTGGACTATTTTTGCAGCCATGCGTAGGAAAAAAAGATCTGTAGGCTGCGCTTGGATTGATGAATTTAGAACGCACGTAAAGTCCATTGAAAATAAAGAAACTTATCAAAAAGAACACGGAAAATTTATTGATAAACGCATCAAAAATCTTCAGCAACAAACTGTAAAACGAAAAGCCAATATTGCACCGTGCAGCACAAGCAAGGATTTTAGAGAGTACGCTGAAGCGATTAAACAAGCAGTTTTAGAAAAACACCAGCATCATCATGTGGCTGATACAAAAAGTGATAAGGTCATTAGTATTGGTGTTGTGAGGATGGCAAACATCAATCCCTGTGTGGCTTTAACGCGCTATCTGTTGGATAATAACTTAGCAGAAGATACAGAAATCAAAGCGATGGCCTATCATTCCAGACAAGTGCTACTCATGCGCCATGAACAAGAAAAATACTTGGATAAAATACTCAAACGACATCAAGGCGATGAGCATATTTTCAATGATGCGGTAATTCGCAACCATATCGAACAATCCAAAGTTAAAAATATCATCTTTGTGTTGGTGGCAACCCCAGTGGAAGAAGTCGGGCGTGATCATGATTTTGATTGGGCAGTGATTGAACCTTCATCATATCGCTCGTTTGTTCAAATGGCAGGGCGGGTGTTGCGGCATCGAGATAAAGAAGTTCAAGAACCCAATATTGCGATTATGAAGTATAATTACAGAGCCTTAAAAACTGGTGGCAAGAAAGTTGCATTTCGATGGCCTGGTTACCAAGAGAAAATGGGAGACTTAACAGGCTATGACTTGGATAAGTTGGTTAATACCGAAGAACTAGCAAAAAACTTGGATGCAACCCATCGTATCAAACAAACGGAATCCTCTGAACTTGCTAGTTTAGAGCATAAAGTCATTCATAAATTATTGACCAACTACGAATCAAAAGGCCCTGAATCCATGCAAGGTTGGCTGGATAGTGATTGGTGGCTAACAGGTGTGCCGCAGGAATATGTCAGGTTTAGGAACAGTAATCAGGATTTAACGGTGTTTTTAACAGCAAACCATGAGTTAAAAGAAAAAGGTGATAGAGGCAGTGTTGTTACTGTTGGAAAAGATAGCGTGGCGTTTAAACATGATGAATTGCACAATTTATGGTTGAAAAGGGACTACAAAGCCTTGCTCAAAGAACAAGTGGATAAGCTAGGGCTAGCTATTGAAAAAGTAGAACTGATTTATGGGGAAATAAATTTACCCACTTATGGTAAGCCCTTAAAGCCCAATCAGTTTGTATATCATGAGCAGTTGGGGCTTACTAAAGTATAGCTGCCTGTGCGGCAGTCAATGAATACAACAAAGTATTATATTTTCTAAGCTTTCTATGCGAAAGAATTGGGAATCATAATAAAAGATGACTGCTTTTGAAAACTAAAATTTACTTACTATTTTATTTATAGCTAAGTATTATATGGTTGACATATATAAATGATTGAGGCTACTGTTGCGGTATAAAGTGGAATGATAAAAAGGAAAGCTGACACTGATAGGAGTGGCTCATGTTAGATAAAGCAATCTTAGATTTTTTAGAAAGTAAAAAACAAGACTTTTTAAAGAAAAAAAATAAAGGCAATGTAAGCGAAGAGGATAAACAAAACTTTATTCTAGAGTCTGAAAATAAATATAGCCTTGAAAACTGGTTAATAGGTGCTTCTAAACGCGCCAACCAATTATCGTTGACATCTCACCCTGCGAAGTTTGTTCATCCCAAGGCTAAAACAAGCAGTGTTATTGCACATGCAAAGCAAGAAAATGATGGTTTGTTGCGTTCGGGTAATGTTGATGTTCAGCTTGATGTTTTTGGTAATGCGGCTGCCTTGGATGTGGAAAATTTTTTAAGAGTAAGACTGCAAGATGGTAAGACTATTTTACAACATTTAGAGGAAAATACAGGCGTTATTCAAGAGCAATTTACCATAGAAGGAATTGATTATAAAAAAGTTAGGGATGACTTTATGCGCGTTAAAAGCTCGGATTTGAATCAAACCAGCGAAAAGATAAAGCAAGTCTATTTCCCTATTGGTAATGATTATCACTTGTTATCTATTTTGAATTCATCAGGCATTATTTATAAGTTGAAGAGTGAGGTAAATGGCTTGCGGTTTTCTGAAGAAAACAAGCAGTTGCGTGAAGCATTGAAAAAGGTAAATCCGCAGCCCATGCAAGGAATAATTTCTGATTTCTATGGACTGATAGCATTGGGTTATGGTGGAACAAAACCACAAAATATTAGCACCTTAAACAACCAAAATGGTGGAGTAAGTTTGCTCTTTCCTTCGCTTCCACCGAATTTATCCAAGCGAAAAGTACAACCTCCCAAAAAAGATTTTTTTGATAATTGTTTATGGGATGGACTGTTTCAAAGTGATTTTGAAGCTTTTCATGAGGTGCTTATTTGGCGTAAAAACAATAAAAAAATCAGGGATAAGCGTGATGATATTGTGCTTAACGCCATGGCGAAGCTGAAAAGGCTTATAGAAAGTATTCGGGATATACATGTTGGTTGGTCGGATAGTGAAACATACAATGGCTTGCTTCGTTGGCAAAAGATTTGGCTGGATGAGCAATATGCAGACATAAGAAATGATAAGTCATTAAACGATGACTATTTAACCAAAGCACAAAGCTATTTCTCGAATTGGTTTATCAACCATTATAAAGCATTCGTCAAAGACAGTAAATTATTGGGTGATGATGATATTGAGCATGTCAAAAAAGTCCTTAAAGATGAACAGGAGCTATTGAAATGAAAGATATATTGCTCATTCCAAATATCAAAATTCATCATGCAAATGCGTTATCTAGCCCTTACAGCATCGGTTTTCCAGCCATGACAGGGTGGCTGGGGTTTATGCACGGACTCGAACGAAAATTAAAAGGTTCTGAATTTGAGGCGGTGAAATTCACGGGTATTATCATCAGTTGTTTGGAATTTTATTTACATACCTACAAAGGCAAAGGTGATTATGTTCATTCGATTATAGCAAGTAGTAACCCTTTGGATAAGGCTGGGAAAAGGCCATCCTTTATCGAAGAAGCACACTGTGATATAGAAGTCACGCTTGCCATAGAATGTGAACTGGGTGTGCTTGATTATGATAAATTGACACGCTTCATTGATAACACATTGCATACCATGAAAATCGTTTCAGGTGATATTATTTCTTTTAAGCCAAGCAAACACTTGGAAGTTGATAATGATGAACCTAGAAAGCTTACCAAGTATTTAATGCCGGGATTCTGCTTGGTTTCAAGGCAAAGCTTAATGAAAGAAGCCATGAATGAGGGCAAGGATGCCATGGAGGCCATGCTTGAGTATTTGAAAGTGACCACAGATATTGAAGTTGATGAAAATCATAAAGTCACCAAAAGTAAACCTTCACGCAAAGAAGCGGGATGGATTGTTCCGATAGCAGTTGGTTATCAAGGCATCAGTGAACTGGGGCAATTGAAAAACACTCGTGATGCAACAACGCCGCATCGATTTGCAGAAAGTTTAGTTACTTTAGGGGAATTTAAAATGCCTTACCATTTTGAAAATATAGATGACATGATTTGGCGTTATCAAGCATACCAAGGCGATAATTTATACCTTTGTAAGAACAACTATTCGATTAAAAATGAGGAGAGTAAACTATGAGTAAAATACCAGCGTCAGTCTTAGCTTTTGAGAAAAAATTAGTGCCTTCGGATGGTTTGATGTATGGCACAACTTGGGAACATAGAAACAAGCAAGCCGCACCATTGGCTTTGCAGGAAAAGTCTGTTCGAGGCACAATTTCAAACCGCCTAAAAAAATCTGAAGAAGGTAAAATTGATGCAAAAATTGAAAGTGCAAACCTGCAAACAGTAGATAGTTGCGCCCTCACGCCTGAGCAAGACACGCTGAAACTAAGCTTTACATTAAAGGTGTTGAGCGGTGTGGAAAATCCTTCTGCCTGTAATCATGAAGGATTTAATCAAAGCTATACCAAAGCTGTTCAAGGCTATATTGATGAGCATGGTTTTATAGCGTTAGCACATCGCTATGCTTGTAATTTGGCAAATGGCCGTTTTTTGTGGCGCAACCGTGTGGGTAGTGAGCATGTTGAAGTTCAAGTTAGCGTTTTAAATGGTGATGACCCTAAAATTTGGATGTTCAATGCTTTGGACTATGATATGCAAAACTTTGATAATCATCATGCAGATATTGATGAACTTTCAAAACTTATTGCTAAAACATTATCGGGTGAAAATGAGTTTTTACTATTGGAAATCAATGCGTTTGCAAAAGTAGGAAAATCTCAAGATGTTTATCCAAGTGAAGAGCTTGTTTTGGATAAAAACAACAGCAAAGAGAAGAAAAGTAAGATTCTTTATGATGTGAACGGCGTGGCAGCCATGCATTCGCAGAAAATAGGTAATGCGGTTCGCACCATTGATACATGGTATCCTGAATTTAAAGAACAGCAGCGGGTCATATCCATCGACCCATACGGAGCAGTGACCAATTTGGGCAGGGCATACCGTCAACCCAAGGCAAAAAAAGATTTCTTTAATTTGTTTGATGCTTTTTCACAGGGTGAAGCATTAGACAGTGTAGAAGATAAACATTTTGTGATGGCAGTATTGGTTCGTGGCGGTGTATTTGGAGAGAAACAGTAATGGATTGCTATCTTGATATAAAGATAGTGCCTGATGATGACATCCCGATTTATTTCATCCGAAATAAGGTTTACACCAAGCTACACAAAGCCTTATCGACCATGAAGGCAACCGACATAGGCGTAAGTTTTCCAAAATATCGGGTAAAGTTGGGTGATGCGCTTCGTATTCATGGCACAAAGCAACGCCTTGAAGCATTGCAAGCGATGCATTGGCTGGGTGGCTTGTCGGGTTATTGTAAGGTGAGTGATATTTTACCTGTGCCTGAAAAAGTGAAATATCGGGTCATTTCACGCATCCAAAGCAATATGACAGAAGCCAAGCTAAGGCGCATCATCAAAAGGGGCAGCATATCCTCGGAAGAAGTGAAGCAATATAGAGCCAAAATGTTTTCCATAGGTCTTGATAACCCTTATTTGGAGCTGGAAAGCAACTCGAATGGACATAAACACAGGCGGTTTATTCAATTTAGTCGGTTGTCTGAAGCGGCTGGAGAAGGGGTGTTTGACCAATTTGGCTTGAGTAAAATTGCAACCATACCTTGGTTCTAAGATGATACTGGTTGACATCCTCCCCGCCCTAAAGGACGAGGATTCCTTGCGCTGCTAGGCGACAAGAGGTTCTTGCTTCACAGTAGTTGCTATTGCATCCACTCCACAAGCTAACACGGCATGTCCTGCCGCAAGTATGTTCAATGATGCGT
>JAUZQO010000062.1 GCA_030950925.1 Mariprofundaceae bacterium | reverse complement strand
AGTTGGATGTGATTGCATGGAAATTAAACACCCGACCACGAAAAAGCTTGAACTTCAGGTGTCCTGCTGAAATATTCATGCCTGAGTCCTTCGACTTTCATAAACATTTTGCACGTGTTGCACTTGGAACTTGAAACCGCCGTTCTTTAATAAGCTGTGGCATTTCCTTCTCCCAGTTTCATCTTCAAAAACCCTTAGAAAATAAGGGTAATCGCATGATAAATCAAAACGCTATTCCTCATGCGATTACCCTGAAGTTACTCGATTGTTATTCCTGCCAGTCTAAAGCATGTCCTGCTGGACGTGGTAATACAGGCAATACAAGCTTCGGTGCATCACCTGTTAATGTTTCTAAAAACGCCACAATATCTGAAACATCTGATTGTGATAAATCTGTGTTTAATTGTATTTTTGCCATAATTTTCACTGCTTCTGGCAATGTTTTGGCTGAACCATCATGGAAATAAGGCGCTGTCATCGCAATGTTACGCCAAGATTGAACACGAAACACATGATCATCTTCAGCTTTTCCTGTCACTGATTTCAAACCCAAATCTTGACCATATTGAAAAGCAACAAATTCATTGTTCGTAAACAATGGTCCTGCATGGCAAGATGTACAACCGATGTCCGATACTTTTTTCATGCCACGTTTTGCAGCTTTAGAAATATCACCTTTACCTTCCACAAATTGATCAAAAGGCGCATTGGGGGTGATTAAGGTGCGCTCAAATGCTCCAATCGCTTTTGCCATATTATCAAAACTTACTGAATTTTTACCAAAAACATGGTTAAACAAAGGTTCATAGCCTGCATTCTTTAGGCGTGTGACAACAAATGCTTCACTATCCGCAGCCATTTCAACGGGGTTCAATGGTGGACCTTTCGCTTGTTCTTCAAGTGACGCTGCACGCCCATCCCAAAATTGCTGACTCCAAAATCCTGAATTCAATACTGTGGGAGCATTTCGTCCGCCACGTTGCCATTTATGCCCAATGGAGAAAACTTGATTGTCCACGCCCCAAGTTGCCAAGTTATGACATGAATTACATGAAAAATGACCACTTTTGGAAATCGCAGGTTCAAAATAAAGTTTTTTGCCCAATTCTATCTTTTGTGCCGTCATGGGGTTATCAGCAGGTATCGCAGGCTGGGTTGGTAATACACCCATCCCTTCGGGAATCTCGGATGCAATCGATACAGCACTAAAGCTGAACAGCGAAAGTGATGCGAATAACATATATTTTTTCATGGTTTATCTCCTTATACATATCTCATCACATCTTGCTAGGATTTTGACGATGTGATGATGGATAGAGCGCACAATATAAAAGTCAACCGATGATATAAAATTGATTGTTTATATGAAATCCATTGATATTATCAATGGATTCATTTGTATAGAGGTTAAAAAATGTCGCACCCCACGATTAAACAACTCAAGTGCCTGATGGCATTGGATGCGCATCAACATTTTGGTCAGGCAGCCATCGCTTGTCATATCTCTCAATCTGCCTTTAGTTTAGCCATCAAAGAGCTTGAAAATAAGTTACATGTTCAATTGGTGGATCGTACCAACAAACAAATTATTTTTACAGATATTGGCATGGAAATTGTGAACCAAGCACGTTTATGCTTGTCTGATTTAGATACGTTGATGTCACTTGCCATGAACACACAGCAACCATTAACAGGAAAATTAACGTTGGGTGTGATTCCCAGTATTGCTCCCTTTCTCTTACCCCAGTTTATACAAGATGTGAGTCAATCATATCCAAAATTAAAACTATACCTTCGTGAAGATAAAACCCATATCATCCATGAACAACTTTTATCTGGAAAATTAGACCTTATTTTAATGGCATTACCCTTTGATATGAAGGGTGTCGAACAAATTCACTTGTTTAATGATTCTTTTATCTTTGCATATCACCAAGATTCTCGGTGGTTTCAACCATCACAACAAGCCTTTGATATCAATGCACTGCCAGAAGAAAGCTTGTTGCTTTTGGATGATGGACATTGTTTACGAGACCATGCGCTTACAGCGTGTAAATTGCATCACACTGAAAAAATCAATCAATTTTCTGCCACAAGCCTAGAAACATTATTACAAATGGTGGCTTGTGATTTAGGTGTAACATTCATTCCTTATATGGCAAAATCATCATTACAAGCGAAGAACCTTCATATTTCTCTGCTAGATTTACCTCAAAATATGAACCGAAGCATCGGTTTAGCGTGGCGAAAAGGTTCGGCACGAGAAAAAGAATTTCGCTTATTGGGAGACATACTAAAAAGCATCGCCACCTAAGTATTTCTGTTTCCGCATAAAAAAAGCCCCCACTTTCGTGGAGGCTTTTATATCAATCAAGACTTAAGAGTCAGAAGTTTATTTATGTGAACCCACTTTTTCACGCCAGTCGGCACCATAAATCTTATCAGCATCACCTGGGAAAGAATCAAAGGCACGCGCAAACTCACCATGAGTTTTCGCATATTCAATCGGATCAGCACCCTCTTTCCAGCAATCGTAGGCTTGATTCAATGATTTACCACCTGCTGCTGGGCTATCAATGTGACCAAAGGCACCACCACCGCATGTGTTAATCAAGTTACCATGACCCAAGTTTTCAAAGAAACCTGGAAGACGTAGCGCATTCATACCACCTGAAATGATTGGGCAAGTAGGTTTCATGCCATACCATTTTTGGTTGAAGTAATGACCCATGCACTCTTCACGTTCAATCATGTATGCAAGTACAGTTTCCTTACCATGACCTTCCATTTTACCATAACCCATTGTACCGACGTGAATACCCGATGCACCTTGCAAGCGAGCAAGCTTCATATAGCATAATGGATCCATACCCATGGGCGATTTGTAAGATGTAATCGCACCATGACCAGCGCGATGGAAATGTAAGAATGTATCAGGGAATGCGCGACGCGCAGTGGTGACACCAGCAGGACCCGTTACAAAGCCATCAATCAAGAATGCAACATGTTTTTCGTTGCCATATTTAGCAAAGGACTCAAGAATGAATTCACCACGTTTGATGCACTCGCCGTGGAAATCAGCCGTTGCATTGGCCGAGAATAATTTCGCTTCACCCGTTTCTTGTTGTGCGCGATCCATTGTTTCTGCAACCATTGGAATAACAGTTTCCATTGGGCAGAAAGGTTGATTTGCTTGAGGTTCATCATTTTTAATGAAATCGCCACCCAGCCAGAAGTCATAACATGCTTTGGTGAAAGGTTCAGGACGCAAGCCCAATTTAGGCTTAATAATTGTACCAGAAATATAACCGCCATCCACTTCAGGGCGACCCAATACTTTCCACAAATCAGCAATACCAGCACTAGGACCATCAAACTTTTTAATCATGCACTCAGGTACTTGGAAATCCAACATGCGAAGGCCAACATGATCGCCCATACCTTGGTTATTACCAAGAATCAAAGACCACATATGTGAGACATTGAAGTGACCATCACTCAAGTTTGGATCAAATAGTTCAACAGGGTATGCAACCTTCATCAAACCGCCACCCGTAACATTGTTACCATCAGCAAAAGCTGTTTCATCAATTTCATATACCAATGCATCGACACTGCGGGTAAAATCATCGGTTGTTGATACTTCTACGTTGGTACCTGTAGAAGATTCAGCCGCAATATGTGCCGCGACTTCTAAGAAACCATAGCCTTCTGCTGGTATCAGTTTATAGGCTACAAGCAAATGTTTGCCGCCTGCGATTAAGTCTGCTTCATTTAAGCTTAAATCAGCATAACGATTCGATTGATCCATTGAGTGAATCCTCCAAAAAAATATTATCGGTGATGTGCCTCCCCCGACAAGGCAAACTGTAGCGCGATTGGGTATCATGTCGAATCAAAGCCTATGATGACATGTATCATTTTTTCTTATACACTACTTCCATGCTATTCACTTTAAAACAACTGCGTATCTTTGAATCGGTTGCCAAGCATCGCAGCTACACATTGGCAGCCAAACATCTTTACCTCACACAACCCGCCGTTTCCATGCAAGTCAAACAATTGGAAAGCATGGTGGGATTACCGTTGTTTGAACGATTTGGAAAACAAATCAGTTTAACTGTCGCAGGTACGGAACTACTGCAATATGCTGAAAGCATTCAACAACAGCTTAACGAAGCAGAGCAAGTGATGCTTGAGTTAAAAGGTTTAAAACGTGGAAAATTACATTTAACGATGGCATCCACGGCCAATTATTTTGCGCCACAACTGATTGCTGCATTCAAGCATCAATATACCCAAGTGGATATTATTTTGGATGTATGCAACCGACATGGCATTGTCCATGCCGTAGAGCATAACCTCACGGATATGGCCATTATGGGTCATCCGCCACAAGATCATCATTTGATTGGGATTCCCTTTATGTACAACCCATTAGTTGTCATTGCTTCACCTTCTCACCCTTTGGCACAATCCAAACATATTCCCTTGAACCAACTGGCAAACGAAGCCTTTATTGTACGAGAGCCTGCATCAGGCACACGCATGGCAACAGAGCGTTTTTTTGCCCATCATCAACTTGAATTGATTGCGGGCATGGAAATGAACCGTTCCGAAGCATTGAAACAAGCTGTCATGGCTGAACTCGGATTGGGTATTGTTTCCTTGCATACCATCGAAATGGAGTTAACACTCAAACGGCTTGTTGTCTTGGATGTTGAAGATTTTCCCATTATGCGACAGTGGTATATTGTGCATAGAGAAGGCAAACGCTTTGCCGCAATTCCAGAAGCTTTTAAGGACTTTGCCATAAGCCAAGCTGAAAAACTCATTTCTTTACCTACACTGACAACATCGCAATAGGGCAATCCATACCATCAGCAATAGCGCGTAAACCTTCCATTTCATGCTCATTGCATATCCCATCGGCAAAAATGACATCCACACAGGCTGTTAACAAAGCCTGTTTAATCTCAGGTGAAGCCTGTTCTAACTGTGAAAGTGACTGATCCAAATATTTCATCTGCAATAAACGTGCGGGTGGCCAAGGCATGCTCTCACCCAATAAACCCAGACTCACACTGGCAAGCAACTGTTTGGGTTGTTCATGCTGCCCATATTGGATCAACATGGTTAAAATACATGCACATGAGCCAGCCACCTGCCTCATATGTTGATAACGCACCTGAATATCATGCACACCCTCAAACGTCGGTTTTAGATGCCGCAATAGCATACGATGCAAAGCATATTCAAACATACTCACTTGATGGTCTGCCTGAATCAGCATGCGAATATTAGCAATCAACTGCTGATACTGGGCTTGTGATAAACTTTTCAAAGCAGGCATCAACATATCCAACAATGGCAACCGAAAATGCGATGGCAATTCACCCATCAAATGATTCATATCCAACATCTCACGCATCACATTACGATCAGCTTTTTTCTCCAAACAAGCCCACTGCTGTTTGCGAATAGATTTATCATCACTCAACAACATCGCATAAGCCATGGCACGCGCACTATAAGGATCATGTGCAAAATCACGCAAACGTGATGGGATAGTATGCAATTGCTGCTGCACATCTTGTAAAGATAAAGCACGCATCTCGCCGACGGCATGCAACACTGCCTGTTTATCCATCACCACATGGGCATTAGCTGGCATGGCATAACGAACACCCACCGTGGCTTCTGCTCGCACCCGTTGATGTTTCTGAATACTATCCACATCAGGCATACGCCCTCGAAAAGATGGCATGATACGTTGAATCCGTTGTTGAAGGGGTGGGTGACTTGCCCACCAATCTTTATGCTTCGGTGGGTGTTGCAAGGCTTTGAGAGCTGTATGAGAGAAAAAGAAGTAACCCAAATTGGCAGCATTTTGATGAGAAAGGTGAGAGCCTTGCCTATAACCACCAATCGTCATCAACGCATCTGCCATGGCTTCAGGATTACGCGTAAATTGCACTGCCGAAGCATCGGCTAAAAATTCGCGTTGCCGCGAAATAGCAAGTTTAATCAAATCGGCTGCAATCATTCCCAGTAAGCCTACCAAAAACAGCAGTATTCCCAGTATCCATAAGGCGGGATGACTCCCTTTCTTTTTACGATGCTGATGCGATGAGGCATGGCCCGTTAATAATGAACTTCCTAAATCTGAGATAAGTGTCATGCCATGTAGCAATCCCACCATACGCATATTGATGCGGCTATCTCCATGCAATATATGACTAAACTCATGCCCCATCACAGCTTGTAACTCATCACGGTTTAACATCTCTACTGCGCCTTGGGTCACACCAATCACCGTATCGGAAGCTGTAAAGCCAGCAGCAAAAGCATTCACTCCTGATTCTTGAAGGATATACACAGGTGGTACAGGAAGCCCAGAAGCAATCGCCATTTCTTCCACCACATTCAACACACGCCGATAGAGAATATCTTGAACATGTGGTGGCAAGCGTTTGCCACCCAACTGCTCTGCCACCATCACACCACCACCTTGTTTGAGTTGATGTATTTTATAGGCTGCACCGATAAAAAGTATCAATGTCGTCAATAAGGCAATCCAAATAAAACGATCATATTGCCAAAAAGATGCAATGATCCAACCCTCTCGCCAATCTTCATGCGTTAAAAAAAACTCGGCGGCAAACAGACCTAGACTTATCGCGCTATAAACAGCCAATACAAGTAATACAACGACGATTAAAAACAAACCAAACAACCAAGATGTGCGCCGCCGCGCTTGTGCTTGATGTTCAAAAAAGTTCATACGTTAAAACTGAACACGAACAGCTTCTTTAACTTTTGGGTTCTCAACTTCAAACAATTCAGCTGCATGAAAGCCGAAAACACCCGAAAACAAGACATTGGGGAAAATTTCTCGCTGTGTATTATAAAACATGACTTCATCATTATAAGCTTGCCGTGAAAAAGCCACACGATTTTCAGTGGATGTAAGTTCCTCCGTCAGTTGTTGCATGGTTTGATCCGCTTTTAAGTTGGGGTATGCCTCGGTGAGCGCATTAAAATTTAACATGGCTTGCCCCAACATACCTTCTGCGCCTGCCAAAGCTTTCATAGCATGCCCATCTTCAGGATGCCGACTAGCTTTTTTCATCGCGCTCAAAGCATGATTTCGCGCTGCAATCACACTTTCTAAAGTTTCACGCTCATGCGTTAGATAGGCTTTGGCCGTTTCCACAAGGTTGGGAATTAAATCGTAACGACGGCGAAGTTGCACATCAATTTGTGAGAAAGCATTTTTAAAACGATTGCGAAGCTTCACCAAACCATTGTAAATCATCACCACCCAAACCATTAGCCCCACCAATACACCCAAAACAATCCATACTGCTTCCATCACACACCTCTCATCATGAATTTTCTGATGGCAACCATTCCTGCGCATCCACAATGATATTGTAGCGTTTTTTCGCAGTTTTGAGTAATAAACCTGTAAATTGTGGTCGATCCATCAACACTTTACAAAAATCACTTTTATCCATCATATATAAAGCACAATAGGTTTTAGCACGCACCGTGGCACGGCGTTTTTTGGACATCAACAAACTCAACTCACCAAAAACTTCGCCCGCTTCAAGCGTTGATACCACCCGACCATCAGGTTTGATGATATCCACAGTACCTGTTTCAAGAATGAAAAACTCATGCCCTTCACTGCCATAGGTCACAATATCATCCCCTTCATTGTATACCACAGGCTTTAACATCATAGCAAAGGCTTGCAACATCGTATCACCACTGCCTTCAAACATGGGAACGCGTTCCAAGGCTTGCTTGGGAGAACGTGCCAACCAACGGCGATGATCGGAACCCAACAAGTCAAAAGCAGATTTAGGTCCCCATGAACCAAACGGATAATTCGGAAAATCGTTTGCTTTTTCTTGACTCCAGACCTCTTGAATCGGCTGCACAATACGCCAAGCTGTTTCAACCAAATCAGAACGTGAAAATAAGGAGGCATCCCCATGCATACAATCATGTAACATCGTTTCATAGCCTGTTCCAGCCTGTGACACAAAGGCATCATCATATTCAAAATGCATATTCACCTTACGCATTTGCATGGCAGGTCCTGGGCGTTTGGCGAGAAAACGTAATTCAATACCTTCATTGGGCTGAATACGAAAAATAAGCTGATTCGCCTCCAATTGTGCGGCAGCAGGCGTTCCCTCAAAGGTAAATGAGGGGGCTTTACGAAATTGAACCACAATTTCCGTAGACTTGGTACGCAATGCTTTACCCGAACGCAAAAAAACAGGCACACCATGCCAACGCCAATTATCAATCCGAAGTTTCACAGCCGCAAACGTCTCCGTATTGGAATTGGGATCCACCATATGTTCTTGACGATATGCCTTGGCCTCACTGCCATCAGCAGTGATACTTTCACCATATTGCCCTCGGACAGCATTTTCATGCACCTCATCATGTTTCATGATACGAACCGCACTCAACAATTTATATTTTTCATTGCGAATGGCTTCTGCATCAAAGGATGTTGGCGGCTCCATACATAAATATGACATAATTTGAAACAGGTGGTTTTGAATCATATCACGAATCACACCCGACTTATCATAATAACCACCACGCCACTCAACGCCCACGGTTTCTGTGGCTGTGATTTGAATATGATCAATATGGGTACGGTTCCAAAGCGGTTCAAACATGCCATTGGCAAAGCGAAAGGCGAGTAAATTTTGCACTGTTTCTTTGCCCAAGTAATGGTCAATACGATAAACCTGACTTTCTTGCCAGAAATTCAAAATCTCACGATTTAAAGACTTTGCAGACTCTAAATCAGAGCCAAAAGGTTTTTCAACAATGATCCGCCGCCAACCATTATCAGCACAATTTAAACCAACCGATTGTAAGCCCGAAGAAATCATGCCAAACACTGCGGGTGGTGTTGCCATATAGAACAAAACATTCCCTTCGGTATCGCAACGCCCTTCAAGAGCCTGTAAAAATGATTTCAATTGCTGAAAAGCCACAGGGTCATTAAACTTCCCTTTCAGGTAGTGAATGTTAGCACAGAACTTTTGCCAAAGTGCATCATCAAAATCATTTCGACGCGAGAATTCATGGACATCGGCACTCATTTTCTCACGAAAAGTGTCACTGGTAAAATCATCCATGGCCATGCCCAAAATGACAAATGGTTTCGGCAACAAATCATCACAGTACAAGTTAAACAAGGATGGAATCAACAAACGCTTGGTTAAATCACCCGATGCACCAAAAATCACCAAGATACAAGGATCAGGGCGTTTGCTTTGCAAATTCAGGGCCGATAGAAATTCTTGAGGAATATCGTGTTCGTTCGAATCGTTCATGGTATATGTCCAGTGAGAGTGGGTTTCAGTCAATAAAAAGAAGTTGAAATCTACGCTTGCCATCCAATGATGTACAAACAATGCTTACCCTGACTCAACAAAACGACAAAACATAAATATCACCGCATCTACATGGATACGATGCTATAGCCGTTTAAGAAAAAGTTATGGGAATGAGGCAATTTCATCGTCATCCCCAAGTGCTTCTATTGGGAATCTATGGCGAATACTAGATTCCCGATACAAACCTTCGGGAATGACGATCCTTTTTCGTCAAGTGCGTCACAACAATTATAATTTTAAGACCAAGTTGACTTGTTCCACAAAATGCTGATAACGAAAGGGCTTACGCAGGACATTTAAAGTCTGTTTTGAAAAACGATCTGTTAAATCATCAGGATAACCTGTCACAAAAATGACACGATCCAATAATTCAGGGTTCACATGAATCAAACTGTTGTAAATCTCATCACCCGTCAGTTTAGGTAAACGCACATCCAACATAATCACTTTATACTGATTACCATTGGTGCTTAGTTCAAATAAACCCTGCACAGGGTCTGTCAGTGTTTTAATTTCAGACTGAAAACCCTTCTCACTTAAAAAACGAGATAAAAACGCAGTCAAAATACTTTGCACCGTATCTTCATCATCAATGGCTAATACTTTAATTACTTCAGGCATAAAATCCCTTCCCCCCACAGAAACAGTGAATGCGTCCTATTCTGCAATGTTTTCGGGCTGCTTGGCAAGATTCAACAAGCTTTCAGGATTCACACGTGCGTGTTGAAAACGAACACCCCAATGCAAATGGGCACCTGTTGAGCGCCCAGTCGAACCCACCTCGCCTATTTTTTGACCTGCCATAACAACATCTCCTTGTTTAACATCAAAATGACTCAAGTGCGCATAAACACTCACCAATCCAGCCCCATGCCCAATCGCAATCAAATTACCATTGAGAAACATCGGTGACACCAACAAGACCTTGCCTGCCAAAGGGGCCAAGACTGGTGTCCCTTTCGCTGCTGCAATATCAATGCCTGAATGGGGTGAACGTGGCTGACCATTGACATAACGCTGCGCGCCAAAAGGTGTTGATTCAATACCATGCACGGGCACATGAACCACCGAAAAATCAGGTTCTATCGACACATGCATATCATAGGTCGCTTTAATCGCGGCCTGATCAGCACGAATATGTTTGACCGCTTTGACATCAAAATTGGACATTTTTTTCGGCACTTCAATGCGTGAAATACGAAACTTCCCCGCTTTCACATGCAACACATCTTGCATGATAAGCTTGTTCGCAGTATGCCAAGTCAGCGGATAATTCGCAGGCTTCTTCTTTAAATCAACACCCACCCAAGCCTTCCATACACCTTTTCTCAACTGCTGAACGGGCCATGTTTTGCCCAGTGTTTTCACACTTTGAATGCTTGCTTGACTATGCAGGCTCACCGCAAGCACATCACCTTGAACAGCCTCCCATTCCGCCGCTTGAACTGTGAAAGCCGAGAAAGCAAACATCACCCAAATGATATATTTCATGTTGTTTAACCTGATTGGTTGTGAATGACATTGACATCTACATCCACATGACCATCACCAAAATAAATTTTCAAACCATCGTTCTTTTTTAACCCTTGTACCTTGGTCACCATGTTGCCTTGCCCATCATAGGTCAAACTATAACCCCGTTGCAGTACATGCTTCGGATCAAGTGCTTTCAAAGACTCATGCATCCGCAGCCAAGGGTTCGATTTTTCTTGTTGGATCCGTTGAACAGCTTGTTTCAAACGATCATACAGCCTTTGCCATGCTTGATGAGCATCCAAAATATGCGGTAAAATTTTAGATAAACGCACCTGACATTGATGTAAATTTTGCTGCTCATGGCGCAATCTATGACTTGACTCCAAGTGTTGTAAGCGAACTTGCAAAGCCTGTAAACCTCTTTGATGCTGACGTAACTGTGCTGTCATAGAAAAAGTCAAACGTTCCACACACTGATCGTGTTGATAAAAACGCTGATCCATACAATGTTCTCGTTGATGATCCAAACCTTGTTGTTGCATCATCCACTGTTGTTTGCCGCGTGTTAAATGGCTTCGCACAGCCTGCTTGATACGTGATATCTCAGGTAAACGATGGCGCAAACTATCACGTGACGGACAACATAATTCAGCAGCATTGGAAGGTGTTGCAGCCCGAATATCGGCAGCATAATCGACCAATGTGGTGTCAATTTCATGCCCAATACCTGCAATAATGGGAATATCACAAGCAAACACAGCTTGAACCACACGTTCATCATTAAAACACCATAAGTCTTCCAAGCTTCCGCCACCACGCACCAAAAGAATCACATCAGGGCGTGAATCCAAATCTTGCAAATGCTGCAAGGCCGATACAATCCTATCAGGGGCTTGTTCCCCCTGAACGATACAAGGCGATAAAGTAAGTTGCAGATACCGAGGGCGTGTTGCCAACACTTTTTTGACATCTTCCCATGCCGCAGCTGTAGCTGATGTGATGATGCCAATATGTTGCGGTAATGTCGGCAATATTTTCTTATGCTCGGAAGCAAACCAACCACGTTTGGCAAACAAAGCTTTCCGCGCCTCAAACTCCGCTGCCAAAGCTCCTGCACCCACGGGCATGATCCGCGTCACCATCATTTGATAGGTGCCACGCGGCTCATAAACACTTAGATGACCCGCAAACACAAAGGCTTGCCCTTCTTTTAATTGACCATGTAAACGAAGTGCCGCAGAACGCCACACTACAGCCGAAATTGCTGCATGACTATCCTTGATGGTAAAATAAAGATGCCCCGATGAAGGACGGGTTAAACGCGACACTTCACCTTTCACCTCAATATGTGCAAAGCCTTGCTCGACAACTTGTTTAAGACTTGCCGTTAACTCGGTAACGGTCTGAACCCTCATTAATCGTCGTTATCATCAGCAAGCATTCTCGCTGCCTCTTCATGATCCACATGCCGAATATCATGCCCCTTCTCAATATAAATCACCATTTCAGCAATATTGGTCGCATGGGCTGCAATACGCTCCAAATTTCTGGCCACATTGGAAAGAATAAAGGATGAACTAATCGAACGTGGGTCTTCCATCATATACGTCAATAATTCTCGATACATACGTTTATGCAAACGATCAATACCCGTGTCTTCTTCAATGACCAGCATCGCCAAATCTACATCGCCACGCGCCAAAGCATCCAAAGCACGACGCACATGCCGCTGCACCTTTTCAGCAATGGCATCCAAGTTTGAATAATCTTGTGGCAAGTGCTCTGCACTACGAATCATACCTTGGGCAATACTTGCAGATAAATCACCCATGCGTTCCAAATCTGTGACCACTTTAATCACAGCCAATACAAAGCGTAAGTCTCCGGCCGCAGGTTGTCGACGCACCAAAATATCACGCGTCATCACATCAATTTCAACTTCCATGGCATTGATCGCATGATCACGATCAATCGTGCGCAAAGCACGTTTTTCATCGCCTTCAAGCAAAGAGCGAACACTATTTTTAATGGCACGCTCCACCAAGCCACCCATGGATAGCACATGTTCTTTCAACTTGGTTAGTTCTTCATCAAAACGTCTGGTTGTATGTTGCATGATATGTCCCTCGAAATATAAGCTTTAATTGTAAATTTTAAATAACAACATGTCACAAAAACTACATGTTGTTATTCAGTCCTTGGGGAGCTGCAAAGCGACATACGTCGCTATTCAGCATATTTCATTTTTACACTTACATCGCATATGCTAAGCCATAGCTATTCAAATTACTGCTAATTTATTCAGGGATGGGGCGAAAAAATGCAACTTACTTGTATAAGCGATCTTTTTTTCAACTTAGCATCAAATAAAGAGGGGAGTGAACTGAGTAGTTAGCTTTAAATCTTTATGGTCGTTCGTATGCTTAACCAAAACGCCCTGTAATATAATCTTCTGTTTGCTTCTTCTTAGGCTTGGTGAAAATGTCCTGTGTGTCACCCTGTTCAATCAACTTACCCATATAGAAGAAGGCTGTATGATCCGATACACGTGCCGCTTGCTGCATACTATGTGTCACAATCACAATGGTGTATTCGGTTTTCAATTCATCAATCAGCTCTTCAATTTTTGCAGTCGCAATGGGGTCAAGTGCCGAACAAGGCTCATCCATCAAAATAATTTCAGGCTGTACAGCAATGGTTCGAGCAATACACAAACGTTGCTGCTGACCACCTGATAACGCAGTACCAGGTTGCTGCAACTTATCCTTCACTTCATTCCACAGCCCTGCATGCGTCAATGATTTTTCAACCAAGACATCACAATCACTCATACTTTGAACCAAACCATGAATACGCGGTGCATAGACAATATTTTCATAAATTGTTTTTGGGAATGGATTCGGCTTTTGAAAAACCATGCCCACTTTGGCGCGTAACTGCACCACATCGACATCTGCATCATAAATGTTTTTATCATCCAAGATGACTTCACCTTCAGTGCGACATGCAGGAATACGATCATTCATGCGATTCAAACAACGCAATAAAGTTGATTTACCACAACCCGATGGACCAATAAAAGCCGTCACCTTGCCGCACTTCAAATCAATATTGACATCATAAAGTGCCTGACTTTCACCGTACCAAAGGTTCACATTCTGAATGGAAAAATTCTTAGCCGTTGTCATAATCTATCCTTACCACGTTTTTTGTGTGCGACTGCGCAACCAAACTGCAAAACCATTCAACGATAACAACACCGTTAATAAAACAAGAATCCCTGCTGCGGTTCGCTCTTCAAAAGCACGAATGGATTCCGATGACCAAGTATATACTTGTGCTGGTAATACTGTCGTTGCATCCAAAATGCTGCCTGGAGCTTCGGGGATATACGCCATCATACCCACAATCAATAACGGTGCTGTTTCACCCATCGCTTGCGCCAAACCAATGATACTTCCCGTTAAAATCCCTGGAAAAGCCAGTGGAAGAACATGATGCATCACCACTTGCAAATTGGAAGCACCCAAGCCATAAGCCGCATCGCGAATACTTTCAGGCACCGAACGCAAAGCAGCACGCGTACTGATAATAATCACAGGTAAGGTCATCAACGCCAAGGTTAAACCGCCTGCCAGTGCCGAGGAGCGCGGCACACCCATCACATTGATGAAAATCGCCAAACCAAGTAAACCATATAAAATCGACGGAATGGCTGCTAGATTATTGATATTCACTTCAATGGCTTGAGTGAAACGATTATCAGGCGCAAACTCTTCCAAATATACCGCTGTCATCACACCAATCGGTACAGCCACAGCAATGGTAATCAACAAGACCAAAATTGAACCAATGGCCGCTGCCAAAATACCTGCATTTTCAGCCATCTTGGAATCACCATGCGAGAAGAACCTCGCATTAAAGCGCATTTCAATATGCCCATCATCATACATGGCTGTAACGTGACTGCGGTACTTCTTCTTCAGACCATGACCTTGATGACCTTTAATATATTGATCCACACGATGACTTGCCAATGCCCAACGCTGCTTGGTTTTCCCTAAGAGTTCTGGGTGTGCTTCCAACTCATACGGCAACGTCCGCAAATAGGATTTACTCACCAAATAACGGTACTCACGCGGAATGGCTTTATTATAATTATCCTTAACGGCAGCACTATAGGTCACAGGTACTTCAATATAAGCTTGCTCAAAAGCTGGCATGGCCTTGCCAATAATGTCGATAAAGAAAAATGCCAAAAAGCTCAAAGCAAAGGCTATCGCTGCCATACCATAAAATTTAAAGCGTCGGTCCGCACGATAACGGCGTTTCAAACGTGGCGTGATATTCATCTATTCATACCTCTGACGGAATTTTCGAACCACAATACTCGATGCAATATTCAAACATAATGTAATCACCAACAAAACAAGCCCCAAAGCAAAAGCAGCCAAAGTAAACGCTGAATCAAACTCCTGATCCCCCGTGAGTGCCTCAACAATTTTCACTGTCACCGTGGTAACCCCTTCCAAGGGATTCGCCGTCAAATTTGGCCGCAACCCAGCCGCCATCACCACAATCATGGTCTCACCGATCGCACGAGACATGGCCAATAAAAATGCAGCCACAATACCAGGCAAAGCCGCTGGCAGGACAATATGACGAATCGTCTCAGAGCGCGTCATACCCAATGCCAAGGATGCATCACGCATCGGCTGTGGCACCGCCCGAATGACATCATCTGACAAGGATGAAATAAACGGAATAATCATAATTCCCATAATCAAACCTGGAGCCAGTGCATTGGTAAAATCTGCATGTAAACCAAAGGATTCAGCAATATTCACCACCAAAGGGCTAATCGTAATCGCTGCAAAAAAACCATACACCACAGTCGGAATACCCGCCAAAATCTCCAAGGTGGGTTTCAATGCTGTACGAAGCCCATCACTGGCATATTCCGACATATATATCGCTGAAAACAAACCCACTGGCACCGCTACCATCATGGCTATGATGGTAATCATGAAAGTACCTGCAAAAATAGGTAAAGAACCAAACTCAGGAACTGCACCGCCTTCTGCCATGCCTGAACCAATCAAAAAGGCTGTATCTGGATTCCATGTTGTTCCTGTCAAGAAATCCCAGAGAGGTACAATATTAAAAAACCGTATCGACTCAAACAACACTGAAAAAACAATACCCACAGTGGTCAATATGGAAATAATCGCCGCAATAAAAAGCATTGTTTGCATCGTTTTCTCAACAGGCTGGCGCGCTCGAAAATCATGCTTCACCTGTTTCAAACCCAACCACAAACTACCTGCACCCAAGGCAAATGCCGTTGCCAATAACATTTCACCTGGCACATGAATCCAACCAATCATATTCAATATCGAACATACCAAACCCACCAATAACGCGGGGCTGGCGAGTTTAATCACCGCATACCAACCAAAAAAACCAGGGCGTGATTGTAGGCGCCCAAACTGAACCTCAAGCTTTTCAGCTTTTTTACTTGCAAACAAGAAGGCCATCGCCGATAACGGCAAAAGACCCGCAACAAACCAAAAGAACACATTGGCGGTAGTCATAAACAATCACACTCCATTCAAATATTCCGATATTTTCAAATTTGTTCGTCATTTACCTTAGCAACTACAAGGTCAAACATCGGCAAATCCATATAGAAAAAAAGCTGAGGAAGAAACTCCCCAGCTTTTCTCATCATTCAGTTCAACTTATTTCTTTGCGAAATCTGCTGCTGTTAAATTTTTCAATGATTTCAAGTTTGCACGATAATGAGCCAAATCAGCTTCAGGCAATGAGATCAAACCAATTTCTGTACACTCGCCATCTTTACCCACCATTTTATCGCTCATGAACAAATTAGCATATGCCATCATGCCTTTTACTTTGCCAATGTGTACCTTCTTGATGTAAAAATACAATGAACGAGACAATGGATACGTATGACCAGAAATCGTTTCAGGTGTTGGAATCACGCCATCAATAATCGCGGGGGCAATGCTATCGCTGTTTTCTTCCAAATAGCTATAACCAAAGATGCCCAATGCTTGTGTATCACGCGCCAATTTTTGAACAATCAAGTTATCATTTTCGCCCGATGGAATGTACACACCATCTTGACGAATTTTATGATATTTTTTGTATGCTTTGTTTTTCTTTTTATCAGCTTTATACAATTTCGTATATGTGTCGATATGCTTGGTCAAATGCTTAAGAATCATGTCTTCAAATGCATCACGCGTACCTGAAGATGCTGGTGGACCATAGATACGAATCGCACGGTGTGGTAATTTAGAATTGATTTGATCCCAGAAAGAATATGGATTATCAATCAAATGTGAACCATCTTTACTTGGCACTTCGGCTGCCACTGCCAACATCAAATCATGACGTGAAAGAGCGATGCTTGGTGATGTTTTGGATTGCGCAATGGCAATACCATCATAACCCACAACCATTTCAGTCACTTCTTTCACACCATTTCTTTGGCATTTTTGAAACTCTTTCAACTTCATGCGACGTGAAGCATTGGTGAAATCAGGGGTATCCATGCCTGCACCAGCACAAAACAACTTCATGCCACCACCCGAACCTGTGGATTCAACCACTGGGGTTTTGAACTTTGTTGTCGTACCCAATGCTTCAGCTGTATAGCTGGAAAATGGATAAACAGTCGAAGAACCCACAATTTGAATCGCATCCGCTGCTTGTGCTGCTGTCATGCCCATGCAAGTTGCGGCAACTGCTGCACATGCAAATAAACTTGTCTTTTTCATAGAGTAAAGTCTCCTCATTCAAGATATGACGTAACATAAAATGACTATATGACAGCCTTGTGACACATATCACACGTTGATATATAGCAATAAAAAAGGGCGATACCCTAAGGTACCACCCTTTTTTCAACGAGGAGAGATAGCACATCTTTTTAAACAAAAGATTTGTAAAAAATAAAACAGCATCATGACATATTTATGACATGCCATCAGCTCAATATATTAACGTTTCAATTGCATTAAAGATGAAAGCATTTGATCTGTTGTTAGGATTGTTTTTGAGTTCGCTTCATAGCCACGTTGTGACACAATCAGTTTTACAAATTCTGTACCTAGATCCACATTCGATTGCTCCAGTCCAAAAGGTGTAATCGATCCCATACCACCGTTACTCGGTTTCTCCAAAATAGGCGCACCCGAAGCAATGGTTTGTTGCTGCAAATTATTCCCTACTTTTGTCAATACCGCATCATTGGAGAATTTTGCTAAAGCCACTTGAAACATTGGGCGACGTTGACCATTGGTGAACACACCATAAATAGTCCCCGTAGAGTCTGTATCCAATTTATCCAAGAAACCTGATGCAAAACCATCGGTTGTCATTTTGCTTGTTGCAAAAGATCCTGCCATTTGCACTGTGCCATCAAAACCTGTTCCTGTAATACCAGTACTATCCGTTGTCGTTGCAGCACCGAAATTAAATTGAATCGTACTTGCTACAGCACTTTTCCATTGGAAATTAACCAATGGGCTACGTTCAACAGTTAACTCACCAGTATTACCAAACGCCAATGATTGTGAGTTAGCTGTCCCTACTGCTACAGGTGTCATGACATTACCTCGGGTGACTTGAAGCGTTAACGCTGCTTGAGCTGGTGTTGGCGTAGCTACAATCCCTCCCGCTGCTGTTTTCGTTCCGACAGCAACAGCTGTCCCCGCAGCTAATGCCACCCCATCAATCGTTACATCTACATTAAATTTCGTACCCTTCGTGATTTGTACCCCTGGCTGACCGACCCCACCTACACCAGGCGGTAAAGCTGGATTGGCCACATTATAAGCATTGGGCCCCACAACCAATGATTCTGGCGTGACCCCACCTCCGATCAAATCAACTGAACTCGCACCCGCATGCCAAGACCACTGATTCGCTGCTGTTTTCGAATAATAAATATTGACTGGATGCACACTACCCAAGGAATCATACGCATTCACCTGAGTTTTATAACTGTATGTGGTTGGATCTGCTGGATCAAAAGCGGGAGCGTTCACAACAGGTGCAGTGGCATCAATGGTTACACCTGCTGTCACTTTGGTTGTGGCTTGTGCTTGTGCCGATGAGTTGGCAAAGGTGATATTGGTAATATTACCTGTAGCGAGTCCTGTAGTATTTGTTGCCCAACCCTGAACTACGTTCCCTTGCCCATCAATCAAGTTCGAGTTTTTATCTAAAATAAATGAACCTGCACGCGTATAAAAAGTTTGCCCACTGGCGGGATCTTTCAAAGCAAACAAACCATTACCATTGATCGCCATATCGGTAGGATTGGTTGTGTTTTGAACAGAGCCTTGACGGTTATCCTGCGCGATTTGTCCAATTTTCACACCACCACCCACTTGATTGGCAATATTCGCTTTCGTCACACCAATGGTTTGTGACAACACACTGGAAAATTGCATGTTTTGAGATTTAAAGCCCAATGAGTTCACATTGGCAATATTATCACCAATCACACGAACGGATTCACCAAAAGCTTTAAGACCACTTGCACCTGTAAATAACGCATTATATATTCCCATCATAGTCTCCTATTCTAATTTTTATTTTATGAAACAATATTACAAACGAATTTCACTCACTTGCGAGGTATTCACCGCAACCCCTCCAACAAGCAACTGCACACCACCAGCTTGTGATTTTCGTACTGCATCCACCAAACCTGAACGCTGAACATTGGCTTGAATCGTTTGACCCTGATAATCCAACGCCTTAATTTCAAAGCTATAAGTACCCGCCGCCATGGTCGCTCCACTATCACTCAGACCATTCCAACTAAAACTTTGCTTGCCTTGTGTTAAAGCACCTGCATCCATCGTCCGAACAACCTGCCCTGTGCTATCACGCACCAAAACTTGCGTAGATGCAGCACCCAAACTCAAATGAGTAGCAAATTTAATCGGAGAACCCGTGAAATCCACGGTGCTTTGATTGACCGTCACGCTATGACCCAAATAGCTGGATGAAGCACCTGCAAGACCTGCGAGTCCTGATGAACCAGCCCCCATACCACCGTTGGCTGCCAATGTTTTTAAATACTTGTTTGTACTTATTTGTTGTTCCACCATATTGAATTGCGCCAGCTGCGATGCCATTTTAGATGAATCTTGTGGTTTTGAAGGATTTTGATTTTTCATTTGAGCCACCAGGAGTTTTAAAAATACATCCTTGCTACCCAAGTTTTTTTGCGCAGATGGCACAGCACTCTGTTGTGGGTTACTGGCACTGATATTGGTAAGTTTTAAAGGCATTGTATTCTCCTAAGCTAAAATATTGAGGCGACCATGGCTCGCTATATTCACACCCATCACCGCATTACTCATCATGGGTGAAGCCACTTGCTCCGCGCTCATCGTTGATGAATGTTGTCGAGCAAACCCTTGCCCTTCAGCACTACCACCTTGCCCCTGTTGTGAATTCATATCCATCGTAAAACCAGATAAATTTAAACCTTGATCAGCCAAAGCCTGACGAAGTTGAGGGAGCTGCTGTTCTAACATTTGTTTGGATGCACTTTGATCAATCACCATGTGCACTTGCAATTGTTTGGCAGCATCCATTTGTAATGTGACTTGAATTTTACCCAGAGATGCTGGCTCTAATTGTAACTCAAGTTTTTTCATCCCTTCCTTGGCTGCTCTAGCAACTTCTGACATTGCATCTTGAGGCATAAATGCTTGTGCCGTGCGGTATGCTAAATGTGCGGAAAATGTCTGCTGAGTGGTGCGAACATCACGTATCGATGAACCATCCAACATACTGGCAACCTGACGACTTGAACCGCGATCATCTTTTGAATCCAATGGTTGATCACTAAACTTCGCTGATGCATCCATGCTTGACGATACACCTTGGGCTATCACCGTTCCAATGCTCGATGTTTGAACGCCATTAGAAATGACCGCTTTTGAAGGCACATGTCCTGTGACATCCAACTTAGTAAGCACTTCACCCGATACCTCTACTTTTTTAATGGCAGCTACTTGATTTTGATTTAATAGCATGTTTTCACTTTCATTTTGAAACAATGCCATGGGAGTTAACCCCGCTGTGACGGGAGCTTGGGGCATGGTTTGAGCGGTCACTGTCGATGCTTGCGCCGCTGTTACAGGAACTTGAGGCGTGGTTTGAGCGGTCACTGTCGATGCTTGCGCCGCTGTGACGGGAGCTTGGGGCATGGTTTGAGCGGTCACTGTCGATGCTTGCGCCGCTGTTACAGGAACTTGAGGCGTGGTTTGAGCGGTCACTGTCGATGCTTGCGCCGCTGTTACAGGAACTTGGGGCGTGGT
>JAUZQO010000061.1 GCA_030950925.1 Mariprofundaceae bacterium | reverse complement strand
TTCCTTATGGGCTTGGCTCATTATTAAATCTCCCTGCTGGTTTGTGGTTTAGATGACTATATCTTACCAGTTAGGGAGTTTTTTTCACGTCTTAATTGGCGCTAATTCAACGTAAATATAGGGTTTTGCAATTGGCTCGTTTAAGTAAAGTTTACTTAAAATAATCTTCATGTTCGACATCCCCCAAGCAGACTTTTAACATACCGCGTTCTATGAAGCAGCAATCAACCACCTCCCTCGATACCCTTTTTATTAAAACTTACGGCTGTCAGATGAATGAATATGATTCATCACGCATGGCAGACTTGATGAAAGAAGCCTATGGCTTGCGTCTTGTTGGCAAGCCAGAAGATGCCGATGTCATCCTCATGAACACCTGTTCCATTCGTGAAAAAGCCGAAGATAAGGTTTATTCTGAACTCGGTCGTTACCGAAAACTCAAAGAAAAACGCCCCGATCTTATTATTGGTGTCGGGGGTTGTGTCGGTCAGCAAGAAGGTGATCGCATTCAACAACGTGCGCCTTATGTCGATGCAGTATTTGGCCCTCAAAGCTATCATAAATTACCCGAGATGATTGCCACGATTCGCCGTGATCGGGTGCGTCTTTCTGAAACCGATATGCCTGAAATTGAAAAGTTCGATCATCTTCCTGCCCCAAAAAGTGATGGTATGTCTGCCTTTGTGACCATTATGGAAGGCTGTGATAAATTTTGTACGTTTTGTGTCGTGCCATACACACGCGGCTCAGAACTTTCTCGCCCTGTGGCGGATATTTTACATGAATGTCAGCAACTTCTTGATGACGGGGTGCTTGAAATCAGCCTCTTGGGGCAAAATGTGAATGGCTATCGCGGTGAAGGTGAGGATGGTGAAGAATGGGATTTCACCATGTTGCTTTATGCCGTGGGTAAGCTTTCAGGTTTGAAACGTTTGCGTTTTAGCACCTCGCATCCGATGGAAATGACCCATGAACTGGCCGTGGCTTTTGCTGATATTCCATGCTTGATGCCTTATTTGCATTTGCCTGTGCAATCGGGTTCAGATGCCGTGTTAAAAGCGATGCACCGTGGGCATGTCCGCGATGATTATTTTCCGATCATTGATAGCTTGCGTGAACATTGCCCCGACATCGCCCTCTCATCTGATTTTATTGTTGGCTTCCCTGGTGAAACCGATGAAGATTTTGAACAAACGCTCGATTTGGTTCGCCGTGTTCATTATGATTTTTCCTATTGTTTCAAATACTCGCCACGCCCTGGTACACCTGCATCAAAATCAAAGGATAGCGTGGCTGAGGATGTCAAAGATGCGCGTTTGCAACAATTGCTTGAATTAACCCGTGAACAAGCACGCAGTAAAATGGAACAACAAATTGGCAAAACAGTACAAGTGCTTGTTGAGCGTGAAAGCCGCAATGACGGTGATATGCAAGGACGCACCCCTGATTATCGTATTGTACATTTTGAGGGGCAAAAACGTCAAATTGGGCAGACCATGCCAGTTCGCATTACCGAAGCTTATGGTCAATCGTTGCGTGGGGAGTTAATCCTTGCCTAGTCTTGGCGTATACCACCGTTGTAACCTCACCCTTCCTGAATTATCCACCGACACCTTGATACGTCTTTCAGGCCCCAATCAGCAACATATTCATCGTATCGAAGATGCCTTGGATATTGATGTTATGGGTCAAGCTGGTGAGTGGCATATTGAAGGCAGACAAGCCGAATTTGGCGCACAAGCCTTGCGTGCCTTGGCAGCACTGGCATGCACGATTTCACCGACCAAAGCCGATGTGGAGCAAATTTTACGTACCCTTCGCTATAAAAAAGACAATAAAAAAACAGCCAGTCAAAAAAACATCATACTCAAAGCAGGGCGGCGTAATGTGCAGGGTAAAACCCCCAATCAATGCGCTTATATTCGTCAAATGCAGGAAAATACCCTGACCGTGGCTGTCGGACCTGCGGGGTGTGGTAAAACCTATTTGGCTGTCGCGGCGGCTGTGGTTGCGCTCACCAGTGAACAAGTGGAACGGATTATTTTAACACGGCCGGCCGTGGAAGCAGGTGAAAAATTAGGTTTTTTACCAGGAGATTTTCAACAAAAGGTTGACCCATATTTGCGCCCTTTGTTTGATGCCTTGACGGATATGTTGGGCATTGAAAAAATGAATGCCTTGATGGAACAAAACCGCATTGAAATTGCCCCCTTGGCGTATATGCGCGGGCGCACACTCAATGATGCGTTTGTGATTCTTGATGAGGCGCAAAACACCACACAGTCTCAAATGAAAATGTTTCTAACACGTTTGGGCTTTTCATCAAAAATGGTGGTGACGGGTGATATTACACAAGTGGATTTACCCCATGCCAGTCAAAGCGGTTTATTACACGCGCTGCATGTGTTAAAGGGCATCAAGGATATTGGTATTTCCCATTTAACCGCAGAAGATGTGGTGCGCCATCAACTGGTTGAAAGCATTGTGAAAGCCTATGAGTCACACACATGATTGACCTCATCATCGATGATGATTTGACCGAAGAGATACAAGCCAACATCGTTGACATAAAACATATACAAGAAGCTTTTCAAACCACCCTTCAATGTTTGAACATAAACCCTATTGAACCTGAAATTTGTATCCGCTTTGCCAGCAATACAAGCGTACAAAAGCTCAATGCTCAGTGGCGGCATCAAGATAAAGTGACCGATGTTCTTTCATTTCCCATGCAGGAAGCGAATGAAATCAACTTAGAAGAACCTTTGGGTGATATGATTTTGGCATGGCCATTTGTATGGCAAGAAGCCCAAGCTTTGCAGCGTGGCGCATCAGCCCATCAGCTTCATTTAATGATTCATAGTTTGCTGCATTTATTGGGTTATGACCATATTCAAGATGATGATGCGCTCATCATGCAAACCTTGGAGCGTCGTGCCATGAAAGTTTTGGGCTTACATAATCCCTATCCCGATGTCATGGCTGAATGATGTTTGCCCATTTAGCTCAAAATATCCGAGCGCGCCTGCTTAAAGTATTGCGCCCTGGCAAAACCCATGATGAATTACTGACCGTGATTGAACGCGCCGAAGCCATTTTATCGGATGAACAACGGCGTATGTTTGAAGCCATGATTGATTTTCAAGAAACGCGCGTGCGTGAAATTATGGTGCCGCGTTCAGACATCCATGTGATTGACCAACAGTGTGGTATCAAAGAGGCCGAAGCCTTGGTGGTTGCTTCGGGTGTTTTGCGATTGCCTGTGATGGATGGTGATAAAGATCATATAGTGGGTGTGGTGCATAGCAAAGCCTTATTTGCAGCGCATATTCAAGGCAAGACTATTAAACTTTCAGATTTGATTCAACCGCATCTCACTGTCCCTGAGCTATCCTATATCGCGCCCTTATTGATTGAAATGCGTGAGAAAAAGCAACACCTTGCCATTGTACTTGATGAATTTAGTGGCACAGCAGGCTTGGTCACGTTTACAGATTTACTGGAAGAAATCATGGGGTCGATCGATGAAAGTGCGAATTTGGAAACGCCTGAATATGTGTTGGGAGATAATGGCTGTATGGAAGTCTCCGCTCGCATACATGTCGAAGATTTGGAAGAACTTCTCAAAAAAACACTACCCAAGGGTGATTATGACACATTTGGCGGGCTGATTCTTTCCGAATTGGGGCGTATTCCTCGTCAAGGTGAACGCTTAACTGTGGCGAGCTTGGATGTTCACATTCAAGAGGCAGACCCTCGCCGTATTTTACGCGTGCTGATTAAACCCAAGCCTTGATGTTTTCTTCATGGGGCATGCGTGTATTGGCTGGATTTTTATGCGGTGTGGCGATGCCTTGTGCTTTTGCACCCTACCATTGGGTCGGCTTGGGCATGGTCGCGCTGACAGGCTTATGTGTGCTGATTCAACAACAATATCCCGTACGCACCGCCTATGCCTTTGGTATGGGCTGGTTTGGTGTGGGAGCTTGGTGGCTTGCGCCTACGGTGCATCAATATGGTGGCTTGCCTTGGTGGGTTGCCAGTCTTGTTGTTGTACTCATGGGCGTGATTTTGGCATGTTTTCCTGCATTATGGATATGGGTGTGCCGAAAACTGGCAGATTGGAGTCGGCTTCCTTATGCCTTACTGATTTTATTGCCTTCCACCATCATTTTGATGGAATGGTTACGCGGTCATCTTTTCACAGGCTTGCCTTGGACAGCCATGGGAAATCTTTTACTCGATAGCCCTGCCGTGGGCTGGCTATCGGTCTTGGGTGTTTATGGCAGTGCTTTATTTCCTGTATGGCTGGCTGTTACTTTGGCTTTTTTATGGAAACAAGAACAACGGCGTTACGGTCTGATCAGTCTTGTTTCACTATGCTTTGTGATCGTGCTTACGCCTTCCATTTCGATGCCCACAAGCGATATAAAAAAAGTAGCCTTGATTCAGCCCAATATTCCACAAGATCAACGCTGGGACAGTGATTTTCTTGCCAGCACACTCCATACCTTAACCAAGCTTTCTGCCGATGCAGCACCACATGTCGATTTAATCGTTTGGCCTGAAGGTTCCGTTCCCTTTTATTTAAGCCGTAACCCATCATGGCATCAATGGCTGAATCAACAGATGCGTGCATGGCAAACGCCTGTACTCTTTGGTGGACTCAAATATTTTCCTGAACAAAAACGATCTCAAAACGGCTTGTATTTGTTTAACCATGAACAAACACCCGAAAGCTTTGCGGGTAAACATCATTTGGTACCATTTGGTGAATATATTCCCAGTTGGTTGCCTTGGTTGCGTAAAATTGGTGTGGACATCGGCGATTTTGCACCTGCAACAGATACAGGCATACTCAGTGTTGGCAACACACACTATGGCAGTTTGATTTGTTATGAATCACTTTTTCCTGAAGAGGCAAGAGAACGTGTCAAACATGGTGCAGACGTTCTGATTGTAGTCACCAATGATGCTTGGTATGGCACGAGCCCTGCGGCTTGGCAACATTTCCAAGCCTCCCGCGCACGGGCAGTGGAAGAAGGACGTTATGTGTTACGCGCTGCCAATACGGGCATCACTGCGATTATTGCCCCAGATGGGCAGGTCACTACTATCACAGATTGGTGGCAAGCCACCGCATTATTGGGCGATTATCAACTTGCCAGTGTCAAAACCATCTATCAACAATGGGGTGATATGCTTGCCATATTGTGTGCAAGCTTGGGCATCATGGCATGGTTGGGGTTAAGTCTAAGCACAAGGAAACAAATATCATGAAATCAGTCACAGTGTGGGGCGCAGGATCTTGGGGAACAGCCTTGGCCATGTCGCTTGCCAAAAAAGGACGTGAAGTCACGCTCATTGCACGTCATCAAGATTGGGCTGAAAACATGCAGCAAGTGCGTGAAAATACACACTATTTACCCCTCCGCCGTTTCCCTGATTCCTTGAGGGTGACACACGACATTGAAGCACCCATCGCATCATGTCATGCCCTTGTTTTGGCATTGCCTTGCGCGGTGTGTGTTGATATTTTACCGAGCTTATCAGGCATTCAAAAGCCAGTGGTTGCCGCTTGCAAAGGCCTTAGCCCTGATACGCTCGAACGCATGGATGAAATCATGCTCAAGCATGTGGGGAAAGATTTTAGTGCCTTATTATCAGGGCCATCCTTTGCCGCAGAGGTGGCGCAAGGCATGCCCACAGCCATCACTATGGCGGCAAGAAATCATGCCCTTGCCCAACACGCGGCATCGTTCTTTGATGATCCTGCCTTTCGGATTTACACCAGTGATGACATGGTCGGTGTCGCGATGGGGGGGGCGTTGAAAAACATCATTGCCATTGCAGCAGGTGTGGCTGAAGGCTTGGGTTTGGGGCATAACACCGCTGCCGCATTGATTACCCGTGGCATTGTTGAAATCACACGTTTAGCTGTGGCATGTGGTGGCAAAGCTGAAACACTCAATGGTTTATCGGGTTTAGGGGATTTGGTGTTGACCTGCACTGGTGATTTATCACGCAATCGAAAAATGGGGCAAGCCTTGGCATCGGGCATGGATGTTGGGCAAGCCCGCGCCCATGTTGGGCAAGTGGTGGAAGGTGAGCGTTCAGCCTTGGCAGCTTGTCGTTTATCGCAAAAAATGAACATTGATATGCCCATCACCCAATCGGTTCAAGGACTTCTTTCGGGACAGTTATCGGCACAAGAAGCTGTGCAGCAATTGTTGATGCGTCCCGAAAAAAACGAGGCATAAGCCATGCCCGATTCGGATGAGGATTTGTTTGCTCAGGCGATGCGAGGGGTCACACCACGCAAGCCTGATATGTCGCCCAAAACAAACACAAATCCGCCTGCGCCCAAGGTCTATGAATTGGATATTCAAATACCCAAAAACCGCACGGATATGCAAACTATGGCCAGCCCGCAAGAAGCTGGCGATTGGATCTTACGAAGCAATGGCATGGCTGAGGATGTGCTGAAAAAACTAGGGCTTGGTCGTCCGCCTGTGGATTTCTGCATTGATTTGCATGGTATGAGCCGTGACGAAGCCCTTATTTCTTTAGAAGAAGCTTTTCATGATGTGATGAGTCATAGGCAACGTGTGTTGCGTGTGATTCATGGGCGAGGTTTGCACTCACCTGATGGTCGCTCTGTGATTAAGCAAGCGGTGTATGATGATTTGCGCTGTAGCACCTTATCAGACCATGTGCTTGCTGTGGTTCCTTGTCCTAAAAGTCGAGGTGGGGCGTGTTTGGTTTTATTGCGGCGCAATAAAGGGAAATCTTTTAGGCGATAGTTCTTTTGCTACAGTGGTGCGGTATAGATTTTGGGAGGGGAAATGTCAGAAGAAGAAAAACGGCTGCTACAACAACAGATCTGGAACATCGCCAACACCTTGCGCGGCAAGATGGGGGCTGATGAATTTCGGGATTACATTTTAGGATATTTGATACAAGCAAGATATGTGCGATTGCAAATTATGCGGTTTGCACAGGGTGTTTCTGTTTTGGGAATATCCAAAGGGAATGTGGCGAAAGTATTAGTCCAGATGCCTACAGTTGGCACTGGGTCAGTTGAGTTTGATATGATTTATGGGTGAGGTGTTGATAGCACCTGCATTCTAAACATCTGAGCGATAGAAAATGATTTTTCGACGATCCCTAAAGCTACAGCGGGCACTTTTTTGGTTGTAAAGTG